>JBFJTG010000074.1:0-15048 GCA_041625575.1 Litorivivens sp. | reverse complement strand
TTATCGAACGCGAGCAACCGGCCTTAATTTTTCTGGCGCAACCCAATAACCCGACCGGTAATTTGTTTAGTGCTGAGCGCGTACGTGCCTTGATTGAAGCGAGTCAGGGTTTGGTTGTCGTCGATGAGGCCTATATGGCCTTTACCGATGCCGACCACATGTCTCTGCTTGAGTATCCCAATGTGCTCATTATGCGAACACTGTCCAAGGTCGGTTTGGCGGGATTGCGCCTTGGGATTCTGATAGGGCACAGCGAGTGGTTGCAGGAGTTGGATAAGCTACGCCTACCCTACAACGTCAATGTTCTTACCCAGTTGAGTGCAGAGTTTGCGCTGGATCACTTTGATGTGCTGATGGCGCAGACCCGGGAGATTCGTAAAGAGCGTGAAGTTTTGTTTGCCGAGCTGCAACAATGTGAGGGCGTGCGGGTGTGGCCCAGCGAGGCGAACTTTATTCTGCTGCGTTGCCCACAGGCGCGACAGGTGCACGCACATATGAAAGACAGTGGCGTGCTCATTAAATGCCTGGATGGTGCCCACCCGGCACTGCGAGATTGCTTGCGCTTCACTGTGGGCTCGCCGACCGAGAATGCTCGAATGCTGAAGGCATTTCGGGACGCATTAAGCGCCTGATTAGTTTCCTGTTGGCGTTGGTCTGATGCCGGCAAGCACCTGTACTTCCCTGTTCTGCCCGCTGCGGCCGATTTGAAGCGTCACCTTGTCGCCTGGTCTGGTTGCGGCAATTTCATTCATGCCGGCGTGACCGTCGCCAACCGGCGTGCCGTTGATAGCATAGATAACATCACCGACACGCAGGCCGGCAGCTGCCGCCGGTCCTCCTACCATCACGTTACTGACTACAACGCCGTTGCTAAGTTGGTCCAAGGCTTTCACCTCTAATCCCAGCCAGCCGCGAACGGCGCGGCCGTAGTCGATGATGTCGTTCATGGTGCGCAGCGCGAGATCGACCGGGATGGCGAGGCCGATTCCCATCGATCCGCCGCTTTTAGTGTAGATGGCGGTGTTAATGCCGATTAAACGGCCGCGGTGATCTACCAGTGCGCCACCGGAATTACCGGGGTTAATGGCTGCGTCGGTCTGGATGAAATTTTCATATTGGCTGAGTCCGAGTCCGTAGCGACCTTTGGCGCTGACAATTCCCTGCGACATGGATTGCCCAAATCCGTAAGGGTTGCCAATAGCCAGTACAATGTCGCCGACACGGAGCTGCTCAATGTCGCCGATGCTTATGGGGGTGAGATTCGGTAATTCAATTTTCAAAATGGCAAGATCGGTTTCAAGATCGCTGCCAATGATTCGGGCGATAGATTGGCGACCGTCCTGCAATAAGACCAGAATCTCGTCGGCACCGCGGGTAACATGGTTGTTGGTCAACAGGTAGCCTTGCTCGGAGACGATGACGCCGGAGCCCAGACTGCGCTCAACTTTTTCCCGTTCCGCCGGATTGCCGCGCCGGAAAAAGTGTTTGAGTATGGGGTCGTCGAGTAAAGGGGACTGTTGTTCGCGTACTATTTTGCTTGTGTAAATATTGACGACCGCAGGCGCTGCGCGCTCAAAGGCATCGGCGTAGCCCGGTGTGGCCAATTCGCCGTCGTAGGCTGGTTGGCGCAGTGCAAGCAAGCCCAGGCCAGCGGTCACACCTAATATGACAGGCCAGGCAAGCCAGCGCAGTTTAAGCAACATCCGGTTTTCCTCTGTAGATAGCGTGGCATAGACTATTACATTAATGAGTGTGAATTAAACAGGAATAGAAGTAATGGCAGTTTCTCTTTCAACATTGCTTGCAAGCGCAAACGCCTTGCTCAAACCGGAGAAGTTTCAGGACTATTGTCCGAACGGCTTGCAGGTAGAAGGGCGGGAGTCGGTGTCGCTGCTGGTGAGCGGAGTAACGGCGTCGCTGGCGCTGGTGGAGGCGGCGATTGAGGTCGGCGCCGACGCAATTCTGGTTCATCATGGTTATTTCTGGCGCGGCGAAGACCCCTGCCTTGTTGGTATGAAGGGGAGGCGAATCAGGCGTTTGCTGCACAGTGATATTAGTTTGCTCGCCTATCATCTACCGCTGGATGCGCACCCGCAATTCGGGAACAACGCCCAGCTGGCGGCGCAACTGGGTATCGCGATTAAGGGAGGGCTGCAGCCGGAGGCAGAATTTCCCATTGGTAACCACGGCGAACTAGCCGGGGCTATGTCGCCGCAGGCCTTTGCGGATCACGTGTCTGCAGTGCTGGGGCGGGGAGTGTTGCTTGAGGCTGTGGGAGACCGGGCGATAAAGCGTGTTGCCTGGTGTACTGGCGGAGCGCAGTCTTATTTGTCTCAGGCGGCTGACCTGGGCGTGGATTGTTTTCTGACCGGAGAGGTGTCGGAGCAAACGATTCACGAGGCGCGGGAGTTAGGCATACATTTCATCGCTGCCGGTCATCATGCGACTGAGCGCTATGGTGCACCTGCGGTGGCGCAAGAGCTGGCTAATCAGCTGAGTATTTCCCACAAATTTATCGATATCGGCAATCCGGCCTAGCGTCGGGCTCTGGCGTTAGAGCCAGAGCAAATCAGCGGTGTTACAGGCCCGAGGGTGCGCCAGCTACTTTTTCTTTCTTGTGGTTTTTTTCCAGACCGTAATCTTCATCCAGCGCACCTTTGTGGCCGGGCGAGCGAGGTACGTAATCCAGAGGTTGCTGTGCCGGCACGCGCTGTGGCTCGCCCTGCAACACGGGGCGGTCTTCCGGCAGGGATTGCAGCGGGCTGATTCCGTGGCTGGTCAGGTCGGCGGCGCTTCTCGCGAGGTGGTTGTGCACGTCCCGGTAGCTTTCGGTCATGGTGTTTAGCAGGTCGGCCGTTTTGCTGAAGTGCTGGTTAACCTGATCCTGATAATCCTGTTGCTGCTGCTGTAGTTTTTGAATGTGTTTCTCCAGTGCCTTGCGGTTTTGCTGGGAGGGCGACATTTTATTGATCAGCCACGCGCCAGTGGCCAGCCCGGCCAGTAGCGACAAAAAAGCGATTAGGGCAACAGTTTGCGTTTCGTACACACAGCACTCCATTAGGTTCTATATTTAGCTTCGGCCAGTATAGCGGCTAGCCTCTCGCAGGGCAGCCATCCAAAGACAAAAATTGCGAAAATCTGCCGCTATCGTTAAAGTTGCGCCCTCACCGCCTGACGAGATTCGAGATACAGGTCATGTCGACACCATTGCAGCGCTATAACGCAGATTTGCAGCGCCCCGACTTTTCGGCGGACAAGGCCCAGCGCCAGGCTGTGGAGTGCCTGCAATTCCTGTATGACGAACTGGTGGAGTCAGAACAGACTGAGCGCGCAGCCAGCTTGGTGCAGCGCCTATTGGGTCGATTTATTGCCGAGGAGCGCGAACCGATAAAAGGCCTGTATTTCTGGGGCGGGGTGGGGCGCGGTAAAACCTATTTGATGGACACCTTTTTCGAGAGTTTGCCCTTTGAGCGAAAAATGCGGGCGCATTTCCATCGCTTTATGCGCCGGGTCCATGGCGACTTGAAGGAGCTGTCAGGCGAGAAAAACCCTCTCACGGTGATAGCGGACAAAATAGCGCGCGAAGCGCGCGTGATCTGCTTTGATGAGTTCTTTGTTTCTGATATTACCGATGCCATGATTCTGGCGGGCCTGTTCGAGCAATTATTCGCGCGAAATGTGGTGTTGGTGGCGACCTCGAATATTGTGCCTGAAGAGCTGTATCGGGATGGCTTGCAGCGAGCCCGCTTTCTTCCGGCGATAGACCTGATTAAAAAACACACAAAAGTGGTGAATGTCGACGGCGGCGTCGATTATCGCCTCCGGACGCTGGAGCAGGCGGAGCTTTATCATTCGCCGCTGGACGCTGAGGCTGATGCCATACTGAGAGATTCTTTCGACAAGCTTTCGCCCGAGCCGGGACAGGCGGATGTCGAATTGGATATTGAGGGGCGTAAAATCCAGACTCGCCACGTGGCAGATGATGTGGTTTGGTTTGATTTTCCGGCGCTGTGCGACGGGCCGCGAAGCCAAAACGATTACATAGAGTTATCGCGGATCTATCATGCTGTTTTAATTAGCAATATTCCGCAAATGGGGGTGGCGAACGACGATCAGGCCAGGCGTTTTATCAATCTGGTTGATGAGTTCTACGATCGCCACGTCAAGTTGGTGGTTTCTGCCGCAGTGCCGCTGGAATCGCTATACAGCGGCGGGCGTTTGGAGTTCGAGTTCCAGCGTACGGTGAGCCGTTTGTTGGAGATGCAATCTCATGATTATCTGGCGCGGGAGCACCGGCCTTAATTGCCCTTGCGATATTTGCTTTCTGGCAGTGATAAATGCTTGAAAACGCAGGGTCAGTTCTGTAGTATTCGCGCTCTTTCTCACGTACGAGCCATTGGGGCAGGATAGATGAAAACCTTTAGTGCAAAGCCTGACGCTGTTAAGCAGGACTGGTATGTTGTTGACGCCAATGGGAAAACCCTGGGTCGGCTAGCCAGCGAAATCGCAACGCGCCTGCGTGGCAAGCATAAGGCGGAGTACACCCCGCACGTCGATACAGGCGATTATATTGTTGTCATCAACGCTGAAAAAGTTGCTGTGACTGGCAACAAGGCGACTGACAAGATGTATCATCACCACACTGGTTATCCGGGTGGATTGAAATCCTTCAGCTTCGAGAAGCTGATTGAGCGCGCTCCCGAGCGTGTACTGCAGCGCGCTGTTAAAGGCATGTTGCCGCGCAACCCGCTGGGCCGCGCTATGTTTAAAAAGATGAAGGTGTACGCTGGCGAGACGCATCCACATGCGGCACAGCAACCCCAAGAACTTAAGATTTAATCGGACCTGAAACCTATGTCAGCTACGCAATACTACGGAACCGGTCGCCGCAAAACTTCTACGGCGCGTGTTTTTCTTACTTCGGGTTCCGGTGCTATCACCGTGAACGCGCGTACTTTGGATCAGTACTTCGGTCGTGAAGTGGCGCGAATGATTGTTCGCCAGCCGCTCGAGCTGGTAGAGCTGGTTGATAAGTTTGATATTAAGGTGACCGTTGCCGGTGGTGGCAGCTTTGGTCAGGCCGGTGCAATTCGTCACGGCATTACACGTGCCCTGATGGAATATGACGAAAACTTGCGCAGTCCGCTGCGTAAGGCTGGCTACGTCACACGCGATGCGCGTGCCGTAGAGCGTAAAAAGGTTGGTCTGCGCAAGGCGCGCAAGAAGCCACAGTTCTCCAAGCGTTAATTGGCTGGAGGCCTTTTTGCCGGAGGTGTTGTTTGCCTCCGCCAGGGTTTTTTAAACGCCCAGATGACCTAGTCAGCTGGGCGTTTTTTTTAGTCTGAGTATCTTGCAGCACGTGGCTCGCGCGGAGATTCGCCTTGTCACTAGAGGGCAATTTCTTTACTATTTGCACCCATTTGATTTCTGTCTCAGGTTTGCTTTTCCCATCCCTGATTCATCCTAGACTTTTCTGTGCTATGGGGGAAACGTCATGAGTAATGACGGTGTTAATTCGGGGCGCCGACGCTTCTTGACCGCAGCTACTTCGGTAGTGGGCGGCGCAGGTGTTGTTGGTGTCGCAGTTCCGTTTGTGGGTTCCTGGAATCCCAGCGCCAAGGCGAAAGCCGCTGGTGCGCCGGTGAAGGCCGATGTCAGTAAGCTTGAGCCGGGGCAGATGGTTGTTGTCGAATGGCGTGGCAAGCCGGTCTACATTTTGCGCCGGACCAAAAAGCAGGTGGAAGAGCTTGCTAGCCTCAATGACTACCTCAAGGACCCGGCGTCCGAAATTGCAGACCAGCCTGCCTACGTCCAGGGCGAGGGCCGTTCTATCAAGCCCGAGTATCTGGTCTTGGTTGGTTTGTGCACCCACCTGGGTTGCGCGCCTAAACACCGTCCCGAAGTGGGAACACCGGATATGGGTGGCGATACCTGGTTAGGTGGTTTCTTCTGTCCCTGTCACGGTTCGCGTTTCGACTTGGCCGGCCGGGTTTACAAGGGGGTGCCGGCGTCGGCTAACCTCATCGTGCCGCCATACTCCTATGAGAGCGAAAAAGTTATTGTGATTGGCGTAGATCAGGGGGCAGCGTAAATGATTAATATGCTTATTGGTTTACGAGACTGGGTAGATGAGCGTCTGCCGATTATGCGCGCATGGAATACCCACATGGGTAAATACTACGCGCCGAAAAACTTCAATTTCTGGTATTTCTTCGGTGTGTTGTCACTGCTGGTATTGGTTAACCAGCTGATAACCGGCGTTTGGCTTACCATGAGCTTTACGCCCTCCGGTGAGGAAGCCTTCAGGTCAGTCGAGTACATCATGCGCGATGTCGACTACGGCTGGCTGATCCGCTACATGCACTCCACGGGTGCCTCGGCCTTCTTCCTCGTTGTCTATCTCCACATGTTCCGCGGTTTGCTGTACGGCTCGTATCAAAAGCCGCGCGAGCTTGTGTGGGTGTTTGGCATGCTGATTTTTGTTGCCCTTATGGCAGAAGCCTTTGTGGGTTACGTGCTGCCTTGGGGGCAGATGTCCTACTGGGGCGCGCAGGTTATTATTTCCTTGTTTGGCGCAATTCCTGTTGTCGGCGAAGATATTGTGCAGTGGATACGTGGTGACTACCTGATATCGGGCATTACCTTGAACCGCTTCTTTGCCCTCCACGTGGTTGCTCTGCCTATCGTCTTGTTAGCTCTGGTTGTGCTTCACTTGCTGGCTCTGCACGAAGTGGGTTCCAACAACCCCGATGGCGTTGATATCAAGAAGCACAAGGATGCCAACGGCGTTCCGCTTGATGGCGTCGCCTTTCATCCCTATTACACGGTGCATGATTTACAGGCGGTAGCGGTATTCCTCTTTGTTTTCTGCGCGATCATATTCTTCCTGCCGGAAATGGGCGGCTTCTTTATTGAGTACGCAAACTTTGAGATCGCCAATGGCCTGAAAACGCCAGAGCATATCGCACCCGTTTGGTATTTCACGCCGTTTTATTCCGTATTGCGCGCGGTACCGGATAAGTTGCTTGGCTTCATTGCCTTTGCGGCCTCGGTTGCAATTCTCTTTGTACTGCCCTGGCTGGATCGCAGCCCGGTTAAATCGATTCGCCATAAAGGGCTGTTCAGTAAAATCGCCATAGTGGTATTTGCAGCGTCCTTTATAATTTTGGGTGTCTTGGGTGTGAAAGCGCCGACAGAAGCCAGAACGATTCTGGCGCAGGTCTGCTCGGTGATTTACTTCATGTTCTTCATCGGCATGCCGATCTGGACCAGCATTGAAAAAACCAAGCCTGTTCCCGAGCGTACAACCAGCGACGGTGGTATGGGGTTCTGGGGCTCGATCGGTGCTTTCCTCCTGATTATGGCCTTGGCGATCCTGCCGTTAAAGGCAGTCGGTGCCGAAAGTGCTTTTGATTGCGGTACGATGGCCTGCGATGACGTCGAGTTTGATGTTACGGATACAGCGTCGCTGCAGAGCGGTGCTAAAACCTATATGAACTATTGTATGGGTTGCCACGGTCTGCAGTACGCGCGCTATCAGCGCACAGCCGATGACCTTGGTATTCCCATTGAATTGTTTGAAGCGAACCTTAAATTTAATGCCGATCACAAGATCGGCAATTTGATGGAAGGTTCTATGGCGGAGGCGCAGGGCAAGCAGTTTTTTGGCGCGGCGCCCCCTGACCTAACGCTGGTTGCCAGGGCGCGCAGTCCTGAGTGGCTATATACCTACCTGCGCAATTTTTATGTTGACGACTCGCGTCCTTACGGTGTCAACAACCGTGTATTTCCTGACGTGGGTATGCCGCATGTGCTGGAAGAATTGCAGGGTTTGATGGCATGCGCCCCCGGCCCGGTTCACGATGTGAACGGCGGGATTTTGCGCGACAAGCTTACCGGCGAGAACATGCTCTTTGATAAAGATGGCAAGGCGCTTAACCCCTGTGGCGATTACACCAGGGTGCGCGAAGGGAGTCTTACTGCGGACGAATACGACACAGTCGTATACGATCTGGTGAATTTTCTGGAGTACATAGCAGAGCCCATACAGGCGAAACGCAAGCACTTGGGCATATATGTGTTACTCTTTATAGCCCTGTTTTTCGTGTTTACCTATCTGCTGAACCGTGAATACTGGAAAGACGTGCACTGAAAGCAGCGGCTAGCGCCGACGTTTTCAGCCAAGCAACCAAGGAATATTGAGGAATAGTAAATGGGGATTGTCGCGAAGCGATCAACCATGACCTTCTTTTCTGACGCAGCGAGCCATTACAGCCACCGCGTGAGAATTGTGCTCTGCGAAAAAGGGGTGACAGTGGATGTTGTCCACGTAGACCCTGCAAATTTGCCGCAGGAAATTGCTGATATCAACCCCTACAATACTCTGCCGACCTTAGTCGACCGCGATCTTGCGCTGTACGAGTCCAAGGTCATGATGGAATATTTGGACGAGCGATTTCCGCACCCGCCCCTGCTGCCGGTTTACCCGGTGGCGCGTGGTGAGAGCCGTCAGTATATCTATCGTATAGAGCGCGACTGGTGTGTGCTGGTAGACCAGATTCTGGCCGGTGGCCAACAGAAAGTTCTGGATAAGGCTCGCAAGGAGCTCAAGGACACGCTGTTGGCCATAGCGCCGCTGTTTGCCGAGAAGCCCTTTTTCATGAGCGAGGAATTCACGCTTGTGGATTGCTGTCTGGCCTCCATACTCTGGCGCTTGCCGGAAATGGGGATTGAAATCCCGAACACGAAGCAGTCTAAGCCCTTATTAGCCTATATGGAGCGCTTGTTCGAGCGCCCATCTTTCAAGGAAAGCCTTTCCGAGCAAGAGCGGGAAATGGCTAGGCCTGCAGTAGCTGTTTGAGTAACATCGAGCCACCCGTGTCTATGAGTTCCAGTCGCCCGTACATGTTGCGGGCGATTTACGAGTGGATACTGGATAACGAGTGCACGCCTTACCTGCTGGTCAATGCCCTTGCTGAGGGAGTGGTCGTGCCCAGTCACTACGTGCAGGATGGCCAGATTGTCCTCAATATATCGGCAACGGCTGTTGCCAATTTTTCGGTAGACAATGACTTCCTCAGTTTCAGCGGCCGCTTTGGCGGCGTATCACAGGAAGTTTGGGTGCCTATCCCTGCGGTACTGGCTATTTACGCGCGCGAAAACGGGCAGGGTATGCTTTTTGAAGTGAGTGAAGACGACACTCCGCCCGATGGCAGTGGTAGCTCGGCCCGCAATGACGGCGACAGTGTTGTTCCTATTCGACCCAGCCTAAAAGTCGTTAAGTAAGTCTTTTCAATCAAAGATATTCAAACACGCGAACCACGCGCTGCACGCCGTTGGTTTCGCGCGCAACGTTGGTTGCGGCATCTGCTTCCGTGCTTGTGACGATTCCCATTAAATAGACTACGCCGTTCTCGGTCACGACCAGGATTCTGCCTGAATCTATAGCGTTACTCAGCGCGAGTTTGCTTTTGACCTTGGTGCTGATCCAGCCGTCGTTGCTGCGCACGAGTAGCGAAGTTTTGCCAACGACCGTCAGTTCGTTGTGAACGCGACGTACGCGCTTTATTTTTGCTGCAGTTTGCGCCGCCAGAGTTCGCAACTCTTCCGAAGGAACCTGGCCAATCAGCAGCACAATCCCGTTGTAGCTCACGACATTGACGTTGGCGGCATCCAGATCTTTGTGTGCTGCGCGAATGTTGACCAAAGCCTTGGTTTCAATAATCTGATCGTCGATCGCTGCCCCGAGTGTTCGCTCACCGGGATCTTCTTTAATCGGTCCATCGGTTGTTGCGCTGATAATGGCACTACAGGCTCCCAATAGCAGGCTTGAGCAGAGTAAAACAAAGATTAGCAGTGAGCGCACGTTAGTCCTCGGTTCCGAATAGTTGCAGATCGATCAGCTCGCACAGACTGTTTACGACAAGCATATGAATTTCCATTACCCTGGCGCGATTATTATGGGGAATGCAGATTTCAATGTCATGAGTAGTGAGTAGAGAATTAGCTTCGCTACTTTCGCTGTTGCATAGGGCTATCACTGACATATCGCGTTCGTGGGCGGCCTGCACTGCCTTGACTACGGCGGCGGAGCCATCCCCCTGAAAAGCAATAAAGGCAATGTCGCCGGCTTGCCCCAGTGCCAGTATCTGTCGCGAAAATACTTCACCATAGGCATTGTCGCTGGTGATCGATGCCAAAACGATTGCATCGCCGGCCAGGTTGATCGCGGGTAGCGATGGGCGTTCGTACTGAAATCGATTGAGGAGATTGCCCGCCAAAAGGTGAGCCTGTAAGGCGTTGGCGCCATCGCCGCAGCACAAAACTTTGTGCTCAGATAGCATGCATTCCACCATCCGTTCGCTGGCTTCGGCAATCGGTTCCGCTAGTGTCTCAATGCAGCGCATGGAGGCGTCGATGTGGCGGTGAAAAATATCAGCTAGGTGGTCAGTAAGCATTGTTGTTGGAGTCTTCCTGCTCGAAGGCAGCCTTGTACCAGTTGATAGTAAGTCCGGTATTGTGCGGTGTTAGCGCGATAACATCAAAGCGGCAGGGAGGTAATTTTCTACCGCGTAGCTGGGTGTTGAGGTAGTACTGCGCTGCCAATATCAGCTTGCGTTGCTTGCGAGCGTCCACCGTTGCAGCTGCGCCGCCATACCGCCTGTTCTTGCGGAGTCTGACCTCGACGAAGATAAGGTGTTCCCCGTCGTGTGCGATTATGTCGATTTCTCCCAGGCGACAGCGGAAGTTGCGCTTAACAATTCCTAGTCCCTGCTGGCCGAGCCATTCGACGGCCTTTTGTTCAGCGTAGGCTCCCTGTCGCTGGGAAGAGTCCGCTATGACTGGCCGGGGTGCTTGTCGATGCAGGAATTTGTTGATCATGGATATCCTTATCCAGTGTTGTGTCCGTCAATGGAATATTCTTGGCGCGACCTTCTTCAAATACAGCGAGTAGCAATTCGCGCTCGATTTGCCCTGCTGCGTTTAAACGCAGACTGCCGGTTTCGCCGTATACGCGGCTATTTTCCAGTTGCGCCATCTGTTGCAGGCGAGGGTAGAGCCTGTAGGCGTCGACACCGAGCGCATACATGCGCTGGTAATTTCGACTTTGAGGGATTTCCTTCAGTATTGCCGCTTTCTCGGGTGCCTGATCGGTGAGTGACCACGGGGTATCGACAAATTTCACGCCGTCGATATCCCGGTCTTTGCCGGGGGCCGGAATGCCACTATAAATGTGCGAGGTCGCGTATACTGGGATATTGCCGGCGTAGTGGAAGGCCAGAAGCGGTTTGATGGCATGCGCTTCAGAAGGTCGGGCGACGAGGAATATAAAATCGATGTCGCCGCGCCGCCTTGGTTGGAACTCAATTTTATCGCCTAGCAGCCAACCCAGTTTCTGTGCCCGCTTTTCGCTTAGGTCCAATTGCATGGCATCTTTAATAATTTTTGAATAATCGTTGGTCTGCGGATTGAAACCGGCCTGTGCGATAACTTGCCCGCCGAGCTGTCGCCAATGTGAGCTGAAGGCGTCTGCGACATTGCGGCCCCATTCGCTGGCGGGTGTGAGGATTAGCGCGCGCTCAAAGCCTTCGTTGGCCGCGATTTCAGCTATTTGTTGTGCTTCGTCTTCGGGCGCAAGCGCAAACTGGTAAACATTGGGTGGGAAGCTTTCTCCGCGCGCCCGGTTCAGGGCCAGCAGCGGCACACTGAAGTCCTTGACCTGCTCCAGAAGCATGTCCACGACTTCTTTGCGCAGGGGGCCAATGACAAGTTGAGCGCCGTCTAGAACCGCTTGTCGATAGAGCTGGCCCACATTGTTGCCGTCGGCGGTGTCGTAGGTTTTGATATTAGGGGTGGGATTCCCACGAGAACGCGTTTGGTGGTAGGTGGCAAGGAAGCCATCGCGTATCGCCTTGCCCAGTGGTGCAAGTTTTCCGGTAAAGGGTAGCAACAGGGCGATTTGCTGAGCCTTGCCCGCAGCCATTTCGCCCAGATTTGCGAGGCCACCGGGCAATTTATCTGCGGCGGGGTGGTTTGGCCAGCGGCGCTTCCAGGCGTCAAGCTGCCGCGCCTGGGTATCGATGTCGCCCTGATTGTCTTTTGCTATTGATGCCAGCTCCAGCCAACCAAGAAAGTCGCGATTGCGTGCATTTTGATGGCTTTCGATGAGCGCTCGCGTGGGAACGTAAGTAAGCGAAAGCCAGATGCCCTCGCGGTTTACGTCCTGCTGTTCGGGAGTGTCAAGCAGGGGGTCTATGTAGATACGTTCCTGGGCGGCTTCCAAATGCATGCCTTCGAGTGCATATAGTGAGGCTCGCAACTGGCTTACCTGTAACTGTCGCGGCAAATCCGTCAGCAAAATCATGTCCTGTAGCTTCGCTTCGTTAAGCACGTTTAGTGCATCCTGAAAGCGGCCCTCATTGCGGAGCATGCGTGCAGACAGTGAAGCGTAGTGCACTTGCATATCTGCCGGCAGTACCGAGGTGTCAATTTTTTGGAGCAGCTCTTCGGCTAAAGCATTCTGTAACTCTCGCAATAGCAACTCCGTTGCCATCAACTGATAGCCTTGCTTCAAGGGGATCTCGGCAGTCTCGGCTCGTTCCAGTAATTTGTTGACCTGTTCGCGTGGACTGAGGCTGTCGCTGAGCTTGTAGTCCGTCGCTGTATAGGCGGCGCCGCTAATTGGCGAGATGGTCGGTTCGGAGGAGCAGGCGGCAAGCGCCAGGGCCAATGAGATCGTTGCGAGTTTATAAAGGCTTGTCATTGCTTCGGGGCCACTGTTAGTCTGCGCTCGCTATTATTGAAAGCTGGAGGATCTGATGTCGGTACCTGCTCTGTACGTTGTGCCTACGCCTATAGGTAACCGCTTGGATATGGTACCGCGAGCAGTGGACATCCTACAATCGGTAAGCCTGATTGCGGCGGAGGATATGCGACATAGTCGGCCTCTGCTGGAGCATTTTAATATCACCACGCCGTTGATGGCTTATCACGATCATAGCGATGAAAGCGTTGTTGCCAGAATTATAGCGCGACTAAGTGCGGGCGAGAGCGTGGCTTTGATCAGCGATGCGGGTACCCCGCTGGTATCGGACCCGGGCTATCGCATCGTTGATGCGGCGCACCTGGCGGGCATCCCCGTAGTGCCTGTGCCCGGCCCTTGCGCGGCTATTGTTGGTCTCAGTGCGGCGGGGCTGCCCTCGGACCGTTTCTGTTTTGAGGGTTTTTTGCCGTCAAAGAGCGTAGCGCGTAGCAAAGTGCTGGCCGGTTTGAAGGATGAAGAGCGTACGCTGATTTTTTATGAGGCGCCTCACCGCGTCTTGGAAACGGTAAGCGCGATGGTTGAAATTTTCGGTGGTGACAGGCAGGTCGTGTTGGCGCGTGAGCTAACCAAGCTGTTTGAAACCATCAGGCGTATGCCGCTGGCTGAAATGCGCGACTGGATTGCCAGTGACAGTAACCAGCAGCGCGGTGAGTGTGTGCTGCTCGTGCGCGGTTGTGAGAAAGGCAGTGATGAAGGCCTGTCCCCCGAGGCGCAGCGGGTGTTATCTATTCTGACCGACGAGCTTCCCCTTAAGCAGGCGGCGCAGCTGGCGGCCCAAATTACCGGGGTCAAAAAAAATGCTTTGTATCAGGCTGCACTGGCTCAGCAGGGCGCCAATGACTCGGAGAGGTAGAGAGCGTTACTCCCCACTAAATAGCCGGCGAGCTCCCCCCTGCTTGGAGCGGGAGTATGACCCCACACTTGCTTTTATGCGCTTTGACTTCCGCGCAGGGCTAGCCCGGACGATTTATAAATAGCGTCAATAAGGCTCATATTGGCTATCGCGTCGGACATATCGCTGTGGCTTTCACCGCTGCGAATTCGGCGCGCGAATTCTTCGAGTTGATAGGTATAGCTAGCTTTTCCTGCGACTCGCTCGCGGCTCTTTTTGCCGTCGATATTCAGCGTTATGTGATTATAAATTTGTGGTGCGACCGGATTCAGTACACTCATGCTTCCGCGACTGCCGCGCACTTTCGCGCTCAGGCGAAAGAGCTTGCTGGATAGTAGCGAATTTTCAATCAGCCCCGTCGTGCCATTTTCCCATGCCAGTTCCGCGCGCATTGCCCGATCGACATTCTCGCCCAACAGTTTGGCCTTGGCGCTCACCACGGTGGGGGCATTTTGTAGTTCTGCTTTGCCACTGGCGGCCGCGAGCAGCCTCAGGATGTTGCAGGTGTAGGCGCCGACGTCCATGGTGGCGCCCCCGCCCAGAGCATAGTTAAAGCGAATGTCCTTTGTCATCGGCAGGGGGAAGCACATGCCTACATCAATATGTTCAATGTCGCCGAGCATCGGCACCAGCTCGCACATGCGTGTCGCTAAGGGGTGGAAGCGGTAGTGGAAGGCTTCCATTAGCACGCGGCCATTGCTGTGTGCGGCGGCCTCCATCGCGCGCGCTTCGCTGGCGTTGCTGGCCATCGGTTTTTCGCAGAGCACGTGCTTTCCTGCATTCAGTGCCTTTATGCTCCACTCGCAGTGCAAGGCATTGGGTAGCGGGTTGTATATTGCATCGATGCTTGGGTCTGCGAGCAGGGCTTCGTAGCTTTCGTGGACTTTGGGGATGCTGTGCTTGTTGGCATACTGCTGCGCGCGCGCAGGGTCTCGCGCCGCTACCGCGGCGACGCTGAGCTCCGAGATTTCCCCTGCGGGTTTTATCAGGCCGAAAAAACCGATACGGGCCGCGCCGAGCATACCGATTTTGAGTTCATTCGCCATGGAGCTGTCCTGTTGTCTGCGGTGGGCGGGATACTTTTACCTGATTTGTGGTGAGGTGAACAGGTGCTTGCATTCAATTAGACTACTGTATATTCTTACACCTGAGTCGGTTGGACAGTCGCCGCTCGACCACCTAGAATGATTCGCTGTTTCTGCAGCGTTAAATTTTTCCAGGGAGTTGGGGGGAGGAAAGTCCGGGCTCCGCAGGGCAGAGTGCCAGGTAACTCCTGGGGGGCGAGAGCCTACGGAAAGTGCAACAGAAAGGAAACCGCCTGATCGCAAGATCG
>JBFJTG010000073.1:0-15238 GCA_041625575.1 Litorivivens sp. | reverse complement strand
GTGGGTACATTGCTGCTACTCAACGGACGTGCCACGACCAATTCAAGATCACTGGTTTCACCAAAGAAAAACTGCAACCTGAGGCCTGCGTCGGATATAGATCGGCCAATACCAGCTTCGCCTTCTGCGTCTTCAAACCAGACCTCTCCGTGTTCTACAAAAAGAGAGGGAATGATCTGGAATGGTTCCGGTTTCCGACTGTTGCCTGTAAACGTTAATCGCGAGAGATATCCGGAATCGCCGATAAGTACGCCTGGGAGGTAGGCGCTAAGTTTGTCCATGCCACCCAGTACGTACTGTTCTTGCTGCGGTACCTGCTTGCCATTTGATAGCACCGCTTCTGTAAATGCGCCGACGATAAAGTAGGGGAAGAGGCCGAATTTCAAGTCGAAATTCGGAGTAACCTGGATAAAGTTTGGTGAGCGTTTGGAGGGATGTACCTCCAGTTCTTCATTGGTTGGAGCGCCCTCGTCCTCGCCAAAGCTGCCGGAATCGTTACCGAATCCACTGTTGATTTGAAGTCCGTAATGTCCTTCACTTAAGCCGTGGCGGCCGCGACCTCCATAGAGATACTTTAGACCGATTGCCGCGGTAGCGTAATGTTCGTCTACAATTGGTGCGTCGTGTGACCGATCGCTTATTTCATCGCCAACCATTCGAAGTCTTTCGTTCAAAATCCAGCGGCGACCGCCGCCGCTCGCCAAAATATGTTCGGCAGTAATGCTCGCAACGGCTGTGTTTGCCTCCAAATCGGACCTTACGGTGTAATCAGTACCCAATTGACAAAGCGGTAGGGCAGGATTCAAATCGCAAATTTGCGGAAGCTCGAAGCGAAATGCTTCCTGTGTGCTGGCGCTCGTGTATTTTGTTACCGCAGCCTGAAAACCATAGAGGCCGGTAGTAAAAGGGTGGTCAACCGCTAGCACCAGGCCGTCGAAACTGGTATCTGTGTCTTCTATCGCCTTGCCTGATAGCGCTTTTAGATAATTCATCTTGAATTCTGTGCCCCACTTAGACCAGTAGCGCATGCCGAGGCCGGCAAAATCACGCCCCGCAAATCGGTTCCCCTGATTGCCAACGTCGAAAGAGCTTTGAAATCTGTCGGCTTCTTCCCGGGTGGGCTTAAAAAACAAGGTAGTTTCGTTGTAGTCGGGACTGAGGGCATAGGAAACGGAGTAATTTACTCCGCGACGTTGTGCTCCGATATCGGCCATTACGCGTGAATGTTCAAACTCACCGAGTGTAAGATCCGGATCGCCGATGATATTCTTGAAATGATTGCGGACAATAGGGTGGGCGATTATGTCTACGAGTTTTGTTTGTACCCCGTAGATAAAAATCGTATTGGCCTGTTGTCTATACAGTATTTGAACCAGTAGATTTCCGTTGAGTCGATAGACCTTGGCGAGGTTAACAATCAATTGGCTCGGGTTTTTTGATGCCAGCGTTAATCGCTCTATTTGCTCGCGCGTCAGATAAGGAAGATCCAGAATTTCAACGTATTTGTCGCCAATTTTACCGATGTAAAATGGCGTTTGGTGTTCTCGACGCAAATCGTTTGATTTTGATACATGCATTAGAACGGGTGGCATTTCCGGTGGTATGTCGATGCTCATGGTGCCCCCTTGGATAAATCGAAGTTACAATTTATTGCTTGCTGGTAAGTGATTTTCTGTAGTTGTGCTTTGTGATAAAAATGCTTGCCCAATCGATGGGCCAGATAAAAAGGGGCCGGGTGACGCGAGGCCACCCAACCCGTAAGCGCTACTGAGTAGATGCCGATGCGTTTGAAGCCGCTTCAGTGCTGCTTGCCGCAGTGGCAGTGAGACTTTGTCCTGAAGTCTCCAGCGACGAAGTTAGCTCCTGAGTGCTCTGGAATTGCGAGGCTAGCAGTATGGAGGCGATGTCACTGCCTTCAATTGCGCCTTCCAGGCTTGCGTCAGTGATGGAGCTGCCTGCAACATTCAGGTAGTCACCATTGCTGATGTTGCTTACGCTGATGGCGCCTTCTGATGCAGAAGATCCTGAGGCCTCAAGGGCGGCGACGACAGAGTCCTGAATAGAAGCGCCGCCGTTGGCAGAACCTGCTGCTTTGGTGGAGCTTTCTACTGCGGCAAACAGATCGTTCTGCACGTCAGACTTCTGATCGTCAGGTGCAGCGTCAGAGCTTTGGGGCTCGGTAGCATTACCTGAGGCGGTCATCTCGGTGACGGACGACACTACTGTGTCAGCACTCGCATTTGCTGTGGAGGGAATCGCGGCCGCTCCGGTGAAGGAACCTGCGATAGCCGAAGCACTTACCAGGCTGGCAAACAAATCATTGCCTGGATCGTTCTCTTGTGGCGCAGCGGGATCGCTATCGGGCTGGGTGCCTTCGGAAGTTTCTTCCGGGCTTTTGGGAGCCGGAGTGTCGCGATAGCGTGCGCTTGCGTCGGTTGTAGACGAGACAGCGCTTTCTACCGTTGCGACAAATGAAGCGGGCGCATTGCCGCTACCTGAAATGGCTCCGACTGCTTCGGTGCTATTTTGTAGCGTTGCAACAATTCCATTATCAGCTTTCGGTTTTTCCGGCTCGGTAGGCTCGCTCGTTGCTGGCTCGCTTGAGGGCTGGGGCGTGGCTGACGGTTGGCCGGCAGTGGCTGTCGCTGCAGCCTCCGTCACAGATGATACGTGTGAATCAGCGTTTAATCCCGGAAGGCTAGGCGCCTGGGCATTGGACGACAAAGCAGAGACGAGATCTACAACGCCGTTAGTATCGCCGCCGGCACTAAGATCGCCCAGGCCGCTAAGTTCAACCATACCGTTCGCATTACCGCTCGCCGAAGCCGAGTGGTTGATACTGTTGATAACGCTATCGAGCGCTCCCAGACCACCATTAATGCTTAGTGAGTTTGATGCCGATAATCCAGAGTTGAGCGAAGAGCTTGCGCTCATTCCCATAAGGGATCCGCTCATTGAGCTGCTGGTCGACATGCCGGCACTGCCTCCTAGATTAATACCGAGCTGCGCGTAGGCGCTTGTGGCATTCGCCATTGCTATTGCCGCTACAAGGGGTGTTACGTAGTACAAGTTGATTGTTTTCATGATGAACTCCTGGCACAAAGTAATTTCTGTTTCGCGAAAGGAATTTCGCTACACAGATCGGTTTAGGTGGAACTCAGGTGACTAGTAGCTCCTCAACCACAAGTACACCACCACCTTCGTTTGTACTTCTTTATTGCTGTGTCGCATGTCCGAAGTACAGTTATAGTTATACACGCCAGCGGCCGTATAGCTATGCAATTTAGCTCGTAGTAGGACAGACAATTGACATGGAACAATTAAGGTAGGTATTTATTCCTACTTCGTACATATAATTACTATCGTCGTCTCAAGACGTAATATTTTTTTGTAAAACGTTACTGTTTTGTAAAGATAGCGAAATATTTATTATCCGATCTACAGCCTCTTTATATTGATATCGCTGTAAATTTGACGGCCTATTTATCAAGCATTTCCAAAAAAAATTACGGTGATTGATAGAGGGTAAATGGAGGCGTACTTCTGGCTGTAGACATTGAGTTTAATGTCCGGGCATTTACAATTGTTGGCGCTGTATGGATTGAATAGCTGCGCGCTATTTGATGTCAGATTAAATTGAGGGCGGGTAGGTGTTTTCCCCGGGGATGTCCGGCATTTTGACTGTTTGGTTTCGATCGGCTAGTTGCTTGATGTAGCTCGCTGGCCAGGTTGGCGCAGGCCGGGCTCCCGGTAATGATTGTCAGGTCGCAACATCGATAATATATATGTAATTCAATTGCCTGCTATCGATTTCAGGTTTTCAATATCTAGAATTGATATGCGTCTGTTGAATACCGAGATAACATTGCTTTTGTTTAGGCGTGAAAGGCATCGACTGAGAGACTCGGTGGTGATATCGAGATAGCTGCTTATTTCGCTGCGAGACATGCTGAGCGTTATTTCGTTGGAATGATTGCTTCCAGTGTTATAGGTATCATTCAGTTGCAGTATAAATCCGGCTGTCCGGGCATCCACCGAACCTCGGCGTAACCTCATCATGTAGGCCTTTTCGCTTGAGGACTGGTTGGCGATCGCAGTCAGAAAAAGATGGAAAAAATTTACACTCAAGCGAAGTGCGTACAGTAACTCGATTCTTTCGATTTCGCAGACCCTTGTCTTTTCTAAGGCGGTTATCGTGAGATCCAGTTTGCCAGTTTCAATCGACTCCGGTGCAAGGATAGCGTTTGGAAAGGTAAATCCTTGCACATGCGTAGATTCGTCACATCCCTTACTTGAAAGTAGTAAGGAGCCTGATTTTACGACCATTATTTTGCTCAGCTTGCTGTTCTCATGAGCGACTGTACTTGAGGCTTCATAGGAAGATTCTGTCAGTGGTAACTTATTTATAATCTGGCTGATCTTGTCGATCGGGCTTAGCGGGCATCGATTTCGTTGGTGGCAGTCGGCGCATTTCGATGGTGCAGTGCTTGCGGGATGATAGCGGGCCGAAGGCTCGATTTCCGGTGTGATTTGTATAGGTGCGTAGATGTTAGCTTGGCTAGACACTTTGCTTCCCCCTTTTCGATCCTTAATCCCGGATGAAGTGTCGGATTAAAGATCGACTACTAAATAAATATAAGTGTTCATGTGTGCTTCTTTATACCTGCTTTGGAATGATCGTAGAATGCGTTAGGAATCTACAGTATTATTGTAATGGGAAAAGTGATTATAAATAGCAAAAATCGATCGAAGTGTGGCCGAAAATTGATATCCGTCAATTCTCGGAGCAGTAAAAATCGTCGAAAAATATCTCAGAAAAAAATAAACAACAATTCATACCTAAACAACATTTTATAATAATTTTTTTGTTGGTTTTTTTATTTATGTCGGTCTATGCCTGCTGCGGTTTTTATTATTTTTTATTGTTATCCCTGTGTAACCTAATTTTGCTAGCGATTTAATGGAAGTTGTCGCAGAGATAATCCAGGCGGCTCGGGACGATTGCGGAGCGACAAAGCGCGATCAAGTATATGCAGTACGAATGAGTCGCTGTTGTTTGCGAGAGCTGCATTCCCGCTCCCTGGTGGGGCGGGCTAGTGGCTACGGTAGAGGATGGTTGCATTGGAATTGGTGTACTGTTTGTGTTTTTTGTAGTGCATCGGTACTGTCTTTATAGGAAGGAAGTTTTTCCTGTAGTGATTTCCGGGCGTGTCTCTGTTTTGTCCCGGGGCTTGTGAGCAATGTCCGGTAAACGAAGGCCGGATAAGTAAGTCCTGGTAGTCTTTAAGTGTTCGTCGTATTCGAGATGTAAATTATTATGTCGCGGATTTGGCTGAGTCGAATTATTTGGATGTTGCTAAAATACTTTGTCAAAGTGAATGAGCTTGTAGTTTAGCTTATGTATTGATTGAGGATCGTTCCGTGATGCGCTCGGGTAAATGCTTTTGTTCTCTTGCGTTGATTCAATGCCACGGCGGTAATGCTAGCGCGTTGCCAGGCTGCGCAGTAAATCAAGATCGAGAACGGAAATTCGGCGATTAAAAACAGTGATCGCTTTTTTTCTGGCAAGGCCGGATAGGCAGCGACTGAGGGATTCGGGTGAGATTCCAAGAAAGCTGCTAATGGCATTGCGGGGCATACTCAATACGACGTTTGGCGCAATAGACCAGTGCTTATGGCTTCTCGTGAATATGTCGAGAATGAATGCTGCAGTTTTTCCTTCAACGGGGCCGCGGAGCATGGCGAGGGGGGCTGTTTTCTCTCGCATTACTTGTTGTGCTGTCATGCGCAAAAGTTGTTGGAGGAAGCGGGTGTCGCGACGCATCGAGATAAGTAGCGTTTTTGTTTTAATGGCGCAGAGTCTGGATTTGTCGAGAGTTGTGGCGGAGTACAGATAAGCCCCCGAACTCCAGGACTCCCAGCCTACAATCTCACCGGGGAAGCCAAAGCCAATAATCTTCTGCTTAAGTGTTGGGCTGTTGATTGACAGTTGTAGCGAGCCGGATTTGATTACATAGACCTTGTCAAAAGCACCGTCTTCAGAAAAAACACGGCTGCCAAGGTCGTAAACGGCTTCGCTTATGGCCGGTCTGGTGCTCGAGGCAGATGCTATGGGGCAGCTTGCTTTCAGTTGGCATTGCTCGCAGACCGCAAGTATTGATTCGGGCTGGGCGACGGAGGAGGGTTTTCGCTCCGCAATACTGATCTCGCTATGCACTGCTGCAATCTCTCGCACTTCTCATCCCTCCCGGAGTAGTGCTTGCTATGTGGCTGCTTGAGAATGCTGGCAGCTGTTAAAGCTGCTCTTCATGCGGTTTGTCGTGCGCACCCAGTTAGTGGCTTGGGCTTTATATCAGGTTCTTTGAACTGCTATTCCCGCCCTACGATGTAGCCTTTTCCGATAGCGGGTTCACAAACCTACTCCCATTTCGGGAATGTTGCTAGGTTTTTTTAAGAAATATTTATTAGGCCCTGGCTTGTTCGGTGCTCCGTGCGGCAGTGAGCTATTGAACACCCTGTTTTGCGGATGGTTTTCGGTCGATGCACCCAATTTACGGGGGGGCGCCTGAGGGGCCAGATAAAGACAGGGGTATGGGGCTTATCATCCTGGTATGGCAGCATTTCCGCTAGGGTCCCGATGGCCGTTAGTGTTGGGTATTGCGAAATGCGGGGAATTAAACCCCGGGGCCTGCAGTGCAGGACCCGGGAGTGCGCCAAGAGCGTATCGCGGACTCACAGAAACTGTGGAGGATAGTCCGTGAAATAACATGCACGAGCAACACGCTACCACAGGGTGGCTGGGCTGTAAAACAGCCACACTGTCCTTGGCGAGGCCTGAGTAGGACAATTTATGCCCCCAAATAGCCCAAATAGTAGCCTAAATAAAAAAGCTTTAGATTAATTACGCAGATACACTGCCCCCGATAGCCGTGCTGCCATTAGCCGCAGGGCCTATTGCCAAAACGCCTAAAGTAAATGGTTGCTGGCCACATAGAATATTTCGCTTCGATAGCTTAAACAGATAACCGCCATACCTACCACGCTCAGGGTAGAGACAAAGTCGAAGGGCGCCAGCTTAACCTTGGAGGCCTCGTGGCTCGCGTTGTCGATTATGGCGACAACGATCATTGCCGGCACCACAAAAATAAGAGATAGCGCCAAAAAATATGTCGTGGTTGAATATTCCATTGTTTGCTTCCCCCTTGCTTTGTTTTAAAGATGTGTGTCCTTGTGCGTCTTGCAAGAACCAAAAGTAAAACTACCTTCTGTCCTCTTAACATAGAAATATGGCGCGAGTAACTCAATGATCGAATGCAGGATAGGTGGCGATATATTGACGCGCATCAATTAGTCGGTAGATGTATTTAATGGATGTCCGCTTGAAATTACGCTGACGTTGTCTGGGCAGCACGCAGTGCTCGTGGTGAACCGGGGCGAGCGCCATGCAGAATAGACAGTCGGGATTATCGTTAATACTGCTACCCGGCATTGATTTGCTGCCCTGAGCCAGATGTTATGACGGCTTTGTCCATTTATATGCCGAGTAATAGTGCTAGCCTTGGGGCGGTGCTACCATTCTTGCAGATTTTTTTCGTGAGCGTTTTATGCATATTCATATACTGGGCATTTGCGGCACCTTTATGGGTGGTGTAGCCCTTTTGGCCCGTGAGCTGGGTCACGAAGTAAGCGGTTCGGATGCCAATGTGTATCCCCCGATGAGCACCCAGCTGGAGGAGCAGGGCATAGACTTGATGGAGGGCTATTTACCCGAGCATCTGGAGCCCACCCCCGATTTAGTGCTCGTTGGCAATGCACTGTCTCGAGGAAACCCCGCCGTGGAGCACATGCTCAATCGGGGCTTGCGCTATATGTCGGGACCACAGTGGCTGGGTGAGGCTTTACTGCAAGACCGCTGGGTGCTTGCCTGCGCAGGAACCCATGGTAAGACGACAACGAGTAGTATGCTGGCGTGGATTTTGGAAAAGCTCGGCTATCAGCCGGGCTTTCTGATCGGCGGCGTGCCGGGCAATTTTGGTCTCTCTGCCCGAATGGGTGGCGGCCAATTCTTTGTGATGGAGGCCGATGAATACGATACGGCTTTTTTTGACAAGCGCTCAAAATTCGTTCATTACCGCCCCAAGACCCTTATCCTGAATAATCTGGAGTACGACCACGCCGATATTTTTCCGGATCTGGCGGCTATTCAGCGTCAGTTTCATCACCTCGTCAGAACGGTGCCCGGCGTCGGGCGCATTATTACGCCAGCGGGGGAGCAAGCCCTTAACGACGTTATGGCGATGGGCTGCTGGAGCGAACATGAAAGCCTCGGAGACGAGAGCGCGGCCGGAGACTGGGGTGTGCGCCCTCTTAGCGATGACTACTCATCCTTTAGGGTTGCCTTCGGCGGTGCGGAATGGGAGTTGGTGTGGGGCCTGAACGGCCATCACAATATGATGAATGCGCTGGCAGCGATCGCTGCAGCCCATCATGTAGGGGTGAGGCCCGGGGATGCGGTGGCGGCTCTCATGGAATTTGAGGGCGTTAAGCGGCGTATGGAGCTGAGGGGAACCCCCGGTGGCGTTGCCGTATACGACGATTTTGCCCACCATCCCACTGCAATTTCATCGACTTTGGATGGTTTACGTAAGAAAGTCGGCAAGGCCAAGATTTACGCGGTCATTGAGCCGCGCTCAAATACGATGCGGCTGGGGCAGCACCAGGCTGCGCTGGCTTCTTCGACCGCTCTGGCTGATGAGGTTTTGTGGTATTCGCCGGCGAATTTGGACTGGTCACTGGATGGTGTGGTGCGCGAGTCGGCAGTGCCGACTCAGGTATTTGCCGATGTTGAAGCTATTACCGACTATTTGCAGCGCACGGCCGTCGCGGGCGATCATGTACTTATTATGAGCAATGGCGGCTTTGGTGGTATTCACCGGAAGCTACTGGACAAACTGGCGGACTGATGTGACGGGATCAAACTCAACAGCTAGGCGCAGGGTGACTCTGGCGATGACGGGTGCGTCGGGTGCGCCCTACGGGTTGCGGCTGCTGCAATGCTTGCTGGCGCAGAATTGCGAAGTGCATTTTATGATTTCCAAGGCGGCTCTTATGGTGGTTGCCATGGAGACGGAGCTGAAGTTGCCGGAGAAGATAGGGGCCCTGGCTGCGGCCCTGCATGAACATTTCAAGGTGGATGGTAGCCAGTTAAAGGTATACGGCCGTGAAGACTGGACGGCGCCGGTTGCCTCGGGTTCAGGGGCACCGCAGGCCATGGTTATCTGCCCATGTAGCACCGGCACCTTGTCGGCGATTGCGACGGGCGCCAGCAATAATTTGATTGAACGTGCGGCCGATGTTGCACTCAAAGAGCGGCGTCAGCTAATCGTGGTGCCGCGCGAGTCGCCGCTATCGAGCATTCATTTGCAGAATATGCTGACCCTGAGTCAGGCGGGTGTCACTATTATGCCCGCCAGCCCGGGCTATTATCACAAGCCGGCCGGGATCGACGATTTGGTCGATTTTATGGTGGCGCGCGTACTGGATCATCTGGGTTTGGAGCAAAATCTCGTGCCGCGTTGGGGCGAGTGAGCTTGCTGGCAGCGAGCTCAATAATTTCGAGTTGGCTTTGAGAAAAATTATTGCGGGTCCGACACGCAGATGCGGATTGCAATGCGCGGAACAACTAAAAAAAAGGGGAGTTTGAATGGGTAGTGGTCTGATGTCCTTGTACGAGAAGCTGATAATGAAACGCCCGGCGCTGGTCTTGCTGCTTGTGCTGGCGGTTATCGGCGGGCTGGCCAGCTATCTGCCCAACCTGAAATTGGACGCCTCGTCTGATTCGTTGGTACTTGAGGGCGATAATTCGCTGAAGTTTTACCGGGAAATCAATAAGCGCTTTGCGACGGAAGAGTTTCTCTTGGTGGTGTATCGCCCCGACGGCGAATTGATGTCAGATCACACTTTAAGTGAGCTGGCGAAATTGCGCGATGAACTTGCGGCCATGCCCATGGTGTCTTCGGTTGTATCGATACTTGACGTGCCGCTTTTGGATAGCCCCAGAGTTGGCTTGACTGAGGTCGCTGCCGGCAAGATCCCCATGCTCAAGTACGAGGATACGGATCGCGAATTGGCGCTAAAAGAATTGTCCACCAGCCCCTTGTACAAATCCTTGCTGACCAGCCCCGACGGCAGCACCACAGGTATTCAAGTCAACATCAAGCGCGATGAAAAATATGCTGCGCTGCTAGAGCGCCGCGAGAGTCTGAAAGAGAAGCTTGCAGCTGAAGGCTTGAACACTGTCCAGCAGCGAGAGCTGGAAGTGGCAGAGGCTGAATTCCTCGCCTATTTGCCACAGACACAGGCGGCGATGACAGAACTGGTGGCGCAAACCCGTGCAATTCTGGATAAGTACCGCGACAGTGCCACTTTGTATTTGGGCGGTGTGCCGATGATTGCCGCGGATATGATTGCCTTTGTGCAAAGTGATCTGGTGGTGTTTGGCACGGGCATTATTGTCTTTATCGTATTGCTGTTGGTGGTCATTTTTCGCAGTGTGATTTGGACGCTGCTTCCCCTGAGCACCTGTATTTTGTCTGCATTGTTTATGTTGGGTCTGCTCAGCTTCCTCGATTGGCGCATGACCGTGATTTCGTCCAACTTTGTCGCGCTGCTGCTGATTATTACCCTGTCTATTTCAATCCACCTCGTTGTTCGCTATCGGGAGCTCGCCGCCAAAAACGGTGACTGGGATCAGCGCCAGTTAGTCAGTGAAACTGTGCGTGTTATGGCCAAACCCTGTGTGTATACGGCGCTGACGACGCTCGTTGCCTTTATGTCGCTGGTCGTAAGCGGCATTCGGCCAGTAATAGATTTTGGCTGGATGATGACGATTGGCGTCTCGGTGGCGCTGGTGCTGACCTTTATTGTTGTGCCTTGCGTACTGCTGCTGATTAAGAATCCGATTCGTGCAGCTGACGTGGATAACAGCAAGGGCTTCACCCTGAAATTTGCTGCGCTGGCGGAAAAGCAGGCGAGCGGCATCATTGTGGTGGCGTTGGTCTTGTTGACGGCAAGCCTTTGGGGTGTGAGCCAGTTGAAAGTTGAAAATCGATTTATCGACTATTTCGACGAAAGTACCGAAATATATCAGGGCATGGAAATTATCGATGAAAAACTCGGTGGTACCATTCCTTTGGATATTATTATCAATGTGCCGAAGCTCGCTGAAGTTGCCGCAGAGGATTCGGAGTTCAGCGATGATTTTGACGATGACTTCGGTGGTGGCTTTGACGATGAATTTGGCGATGATTTTGGTTCATCGTCGGCCACACAATCCTCGCACTGGTTCACCATCGCCGGTTTGGAGCGCATCAAGTCTGTTCACGATTATGTAGACAGTCTGGACGAAACGGGCAAAGTGCTCTCGCTGGCGACGCCTTACGAACTTGTCAAAATGATTATGGGCAACGATCTTGATGATCTTCAGTTGGCGCTGGTGCGACGCTCATTGCCCGACGACATCAAGCAGATCGTGGTAGACCCCTATCTGGCCAGTGAGACCGACCAGGCTCGTATCAGCGTGCGTGTGATGGAAACCAGTCATACCCTCAAGCGAGCTGAATTGCTTCGGGAGATTCGCAGCCATTTAATCAATGATATGGGCTTTGCTGAAGACCAGGTGCAGCTCACGGGCATGCTCGTGCTATACAACAATATGTTGCAGAGCTTGTACCGCTCCCAAATTCTGACGCTGTCGGCGGTCTTTGTCGCGATACTGGTAATGTTTTTGGTCTTGTTCCGCTCGCTGCGATTGGCTCTGATTGCGCTGGCGCCCAATTTGTTGGCCGCGGGCGCGGTGCTCGGTGGTATGGGTATTTTTGGTATTCCGCTGGATATGATGACGATTACGATTGCGGCCATCACGGTGGGGATTGGCGTGGATCACGCGATTCACTATGTGCACCGCTTTAAAATCGAGTTTCCCAAGGATCGCGACTACATGGCAACCATGTACCGCTGCCACGGCAGTATCGGCAAGGCCATGTACTACACCTCGGTGATTATCATTTTCGGCTTCTCGATACTGGCGCTATCGAATTTTACGCCCAGCATTTATTTTGGTTTGTTAACCGGTGCTGCCATGTTAGCGGCCCTGCTGGGCTCCATGCTGCTTCTCCCGCGGCTGATCATTTTCTTTAAACCGCTGGGTAAGGAAACGCTGGCCGGTGAGTGACACGGAAATTGCCCTGTTTCCGCTCGGTACCGTATTGATGCCGGGCGGACGATTGTCGCTGCAAATTTTTGAGCAGCGCTATATCAGCCTGGTGCGCAGCGCTCTAAAAAATGAAACGCAGTTTGGCATCGTCCTGCTAACCGAGGGGGGCGAGGTCAATCGCCCGGGCACTGTCCCGCGCTTTGAGGAAGTGGCAGTAAGCGCCAAAATTGTTGACTGGGACGCGCTGCCCAATGGTTTGCTGGGAATTGTGGTAGAGGGCCAGAGTCGCTTTTCCATCAGCGCCAGCCGGCAGCAAGCCGATGGCTTATGGCAAGCGGAGGCTGAGTTTTGGCCCGAAGAAGACAGCGTTTCCCTCCCCGAAGACCGCTCCGACTGGACCGCGTTGCTGCAGCAATTGGCCGATCACCCTCACGTAAAAAGGTTGGGGGTTCAGGTGGAAACCGAAGACGCCAGTCTGCTAAGCAACCAGCTTGCGCAGTTGCTGCCGATTCCGGAGCGCGAGCGCTACGACCTACTCGTCCTCACTGACCCGCTTGACCGGCTTGATGCCATCCACGAGCTGCTATCCCAATACGAAGACTAATCCGCTACTAGGCCTGACGGTGTGGCCGGCTTACAGGTATAATGGCCGTTTGCAGTGCAATTAGTCTGAGTTGACATGAATATTCTGGAATACATGACCGATCTGGGCCGGCAGGCGCGGGAAGCCTCCCGTGTGATGGCTGCTGTCGGTAGCGCCGAGAAAAATGCTGCCCTGCTGGCAATAGCGCAAGCTATTGCGAATGCGCGCGCAGCTATTGCCGAGGCCAATGCCCGCGATATGGCCGCCGGGCGCGAAGCCGGTTTGGACGCTGCCTTGCTTGATCGCCTGGAACTCACGCCCGCCCGCATTGACGGCATGATTGAAGGCTTGCAACAAGTTGCGGCTCTGGCAGATCCTGTGGGAGAGATTTCCGATCTGAAGTATCGCCCCTCCGGCATTCAGGTGGGCAAGATGCGCGTGCCGCTCGGCGTAATCGGCATCATTTATGAATCCCGTCCTAACGTAACAGCCGAGGCCGCTAGCCTGTGCCTTAAATCAGGCAATGCGGCGATTCTGCGTGGCGGTTCGGAAGCCATTCATTCGAATCAGGCCATCGCCGAATGTATCCGCAGTGGGCTCAAAGCCTCGGGCTTGCCCGAAACGGCAGTGCAGGTCGTGGCCACGACTGATCGCGAGGCTGTTGGCGCGCTGATAACCCTGCCCGAATACATTGATGTGGTTGTACCGCGGGGCGGCAAGGGCCTGATCGAGCGAATTTCCCGCGATGCCACGGTCAGCGTCATTAAGCATTTGGACGGGGTTTGTCATGTTTACCTGGATGACGAGGCCGATACTGACAAGGCTGTTGCCATTGCGGTAAATGCCAAGACCCATCGCTACGGTACCTGCAACACCATGGAAACCTTGCTGGTGGCGAAAAGCCGTGCGGCGGAACTGTTACCATTGGTTGCGGCGCAAATGACGAAGGCCGGGGTTGAGCTGCGCGGCTGCAGCGAATCGCGCGCAATCGTGTCATCAATGACGGTGGCTGACGATAGCGACTGGGCGGCGGAATACCTTGCGCCTGTGCTGGCGGTGAAAGTGGTTGCAGGCCTTGATGAGGCCATTGCCCATATCAATCGCTGGGGCTCGCAGCATACCGACGCCATTATTACGGAAAATTACAGTCGCGCCCGGCGCTTTTTGCGAGAGGTAGATTCCAGTTCAGTGATAGTGAATGCCTCAACCCGCTTTGCCGACGGATTTGAATACGGTTTGGGCGCAGAGATCGGGATTTCCACTGACAAGATTCATGCCCGCGGCCCGGTAGGGCTGGAAGGCCTTACCTCGCAGAAATACATCGTCTTCGGCGACGGTCAGATTCGACAATAAGGTGAGTTTGCGCGCGCTGGGCATTCTAGGCGGTACTTTCGATCCGGTGCATCTGGGGCATATCCAGTCAGCACGGGAGCTGTGTGAACGCATAGGGCTGGAAAGTTTATCGCTGATGCCCTGCCACTTGCCGCCCCATCGTGACCGGCCGCAAACGGCTTCCGGGCATCGGCTGGCGATGACGAAAATTGCGGTGGCGCCATGGCCCAGGCTCACTGTTGACGCTCGTGAGCTGGAGCGTGACGGCCCCTCCTATACGGTTGATACCTTGCGCGCTGTGCGTGAGGAAATAGGGCCGGGTGCCAGCCTCACCTTCGTCATGGGGAGTGACGCATTTAACAGTCTGCACCAATGGCACCGCTGGCAGGGTTTATTTGAATTTGCCAACATCCTTGTTATGCAGCGCGAGGGTTACCAACTCGCTCCCGCGGCGGAAGTGGCGGAGATGGTCGCGGCAAGAGAGCAGGCCGCCGCTGATTTGATCAATGAAAGGGCGGGGGCTTACGCGAGCATCGCGCTGTCGCCGTGGCCGCAGTCGGCTACCGAGGTGCGCGCGCGGCTTGCCGCCGGGCACAGTCTGGGCGACTGCGTTCCGGCTGAGGTTGAACACTATATTGAGCAACATAAACTGTACCGTAACTAACGGAGTTATCGAACCACACATGAAATCTAAGCAATTGGCTGAACTGGTCGCCGCAGCACTGGACGATATCAAGGCACGCGACACGGTCGTATTGGACGTGCGCGGAATGACCGGCGTTACCGACTATATGGTGGTGAGCAGTGGTACCTCCAACCGGCATGTAAAATCGCTGGCATCGAATGTTGTCGACGAGGCCAAGCAAAAAGGCGTCAGGACGATTGGTGTAGAGGGTGACGATACCGGCGAGTGGGTACTTGTTGATTTTGGCGATGTGGTTGTTCACGTGATGCTTCCGGATGCCCGCGCGTTCTACGATATTGAGCGCCTGTGGTCGGTTCCTGTCGGTGGACCCGCCGGCAATGCGGATTAAATTACTCGCCGTTGGTACGCGCATGCCGGCCTGGGTTGAAGAGGGAGTTGCGGAATATCGCAAGCGCCTTCCAGC
>JBFJTG010000072.1:0-15390 GCA_041625575.1 Litorivivens sp. | reverse complement strand
GCGGCCTTCGTCAACAATCTGACCGACGAGGAGTACTTCAAGAGTGGCTTCGCGGTTAGTGCGCTGCTGGGTGCTGCCACCCTGGTTCAGGGGCAGGCACGGACAGTAGGTATGGAGTTCTCCTACGATTTCTAAAAACCGGCATTGCGCTGCCTTCCAGCGCGCAAGCCGACTTCGCAGTGCTCTATGTGCGTGTAGGGCACTGCCTTTTTTGTTCCCCGTTCTCTCAAAAAGCACGCGCAGCTTCCCCTGAACTTATGTGATAATCCTCACTTGCAAGGATAACAACAAGACGAGGACTAGCCATGGCCGTTTCCCAGGAATTTCAGACTGACGTCGATACCATTTATCAATTGCTGACCGACCCGGAATTTCTGGTCGAGCGCAGTGGTGCACTGGGCGAAGAACACTGTGAGTGCGAAGTCGAAGAATACGAAGACGAGACTGTTATTACCCTTGAGCGACGGGTAAAGCGCGAATTGCCCTCGTTTCTTGCCAAGATGTTTAACCCGGTGCAAACCCTGAAAATGAAGGAAACCTGGCGGCCCTCCGGTGATAGCTGGGAAGGTGATCTGGAAATTCAGGTGGCAGGCCAGCCGGTGGTGATTCGCGGTGAGTTTACGCTTAAGTCTTCAAAGAAAGGCTGCGTTTACAGTGTGTCTCACAGCTGTAAAGCCAAAATCCCGCTGGTGGGCGGCAAGGTGGAAAAATTTATCTTGTCGCAAACCGGTGATGGCGCGAAGGATGAGTTGGCCTTTGTTTCCAAAAAGATAGCGTGAGGCTGTTCTAACAATTTCTTTTGAGCGTGCGCTGCTAAGCAGCGCACTTCCCACCGGCTTAATTGGATTGCAGAAAGCGCATCAGCGCCGCCCAGCTTTCTTTGTCCGCTTTCTCATCGTAGGCCACTGGCAATCCGGTTTCCTTGCCCTTGGCGGTGGCACCCGGGTTGGTAAAGCTGTGGAGTACGTCGGGGAAGCTGAGGATTTGCAGATCGACGCCGGCCTTGCCCATTTCGGTAACAAAATTTCCAACCTGCTCAGGCGGGACCATTGGATCGGCGCCGCCCGTAGCGACAAGCACTCTTGCTTTTACTTTGCCTTTTTCGGCCGGAGTTTCTGTGCCCAGTGAACCGTGGAAGCTCGCGACACCTGCCAGATCACTGCCCATGCGGGCCTGATTTAGCACGACGGCGCCACCAAAACAGTAGCCGATTGCGAAGATGCGATCTACCTTCCTCAGTTTTTCCAGTTCGGCCTTGGCAGCATTAAAGCGCGCATTCATTTTTTCGGGTTCAGCCAGTGCCGCGTTCATAAAGGCGGTGGCGTCCTTGGGGTGTTGGGCAACTTTGCCGTGGCCGTACATATCAACGGCTATTGCGGCGTAGCCTTCTTCGGCCAGTTGCCTTGCGCGGCCGCGGGCGTAGTCATTTAGCCCCCACCATTCATGCACGACAATAACGCCGCTTTTAGCTGATCCTTTGCGCGGCGTATAAAGAGAGGCTGTGCCCAGATTATCGGGCAGTTCGATTCGTGCTTCCTTGACGGCGCTGTGGCTGCTCAGTGTGAACAGGCTGAGCCCTAAAGCGACTAGAACTAAAATTGTTCGTTTGCTGATTGCTGTTGTCATGGTCTGCCCCCTATTCGTCGAGAGCAGACATTGTAAGCAGTGCCGAGGGGCTTAGGCTAGCGCGGGAGATGAAGGCTAGGCCTGATCGAGTGTTTCTTGCAGTTCCAGCCATTTTTCTTCGTTTTCATCGATGGCTGCACGCAGTTCGCCCTGTTGCTGCAAGAGTTTTTGCAGGCGGTCTTTGCCGGTCGCTTCATAGAGGCCGGGTTCCGCCAACTCCGTTTCGAGGCTTTTCATCGCGATGTTGTCTTGTTCCAGCTTACGCTCTAGCGCCTGCAGGGCCTTGCGCATGGGGGCGAGCCGGGCGCGCTCTGCAGCAGCGTCCTGGCGCGCCTGCTTCTTATCAACGGGATTGCCGGCCTCAGGGCCTGATGCGCTACCTTGGGTTTCGGCAGAGGTGCTTTTATCGCGATTTAAAATCCAGTGACGGTAGTCGTCGAGATCGCCACTGTAGGCATTAGCGCGACCGTCGTGCACCAATATCAGCTCGTCCACGGTGTTGCGCAGTAGGTGGCGATCGTGGGATACCAAAATCAGTGCGCCTTCGTAGCCTTGCAGGGCGACGGTGATGGCCTGGCACATTTCCAGATCGAGGTGGTTGGTTGGCTCGTCCAGTAGCAACACGTTGGGCCGTTGCCAGACGATGATGGCCAGAGCCAGCCGCGCCTTTTCTCCGCCGGAGAAATTTTTGCAGGGGCCGGTGGCCATGTCGCCGCGGAAATTAAAGCTGCCGAGAAAATTAAGCACCTCTTGCTCGCGGGCCTGGGGTGAAATGCGTTGTAGCTGCAGCATGGGGCTGGCATTGAGATCCAGACTCTCGAGCTGATGCTGGCTGAAATAGCCCAGGGCAAGGTGCTCGCCTTCGGTGCGTTTGCCGCCTACCAGAGGCTGCCGTCCGCCCAGCGACTTGAGCAAGGTGGATTTACCGGCGCCGTTGGCACCCAGTAAGCCGAGGCGGGTGCCGGGATGGATGCTGAGCTTAATGTTTTCGAGTACGGCGGTATCACCATAGCCCAGAGAGGCCTGGCTTAGGGTGAGGAGTGGGTCGGAGCTGCGCTCGGCGGGTTTGAAGCGAAAACTAAAGGGCGAGTCGACGTGGGCCGGAGCAATCAGCGTCATGCGTTCCAGGGCTTTCACGCGGCTTTGAGCCTGACGGGCTTTGGTGGCTTTGGCCTTGAAGCGACGCACAAAGTCTTCCATGTGGGCCCGTTCGGCCTGTTGTTTCTCAAAGGCCTGTTGTTGCTGCGCCAGCTTCTCGGCTCGCTGCAACTCAAAGGCGCTGTAATTGCCCTTATAAGCTGTGAGGGTGCTGCGGTGGAGGTGTACGACCTGACTACACACGGCGTCGATAAAATCACGGTCGTGGGAGATCAGTAAGAGTGTGCCACTGTAGGCCTGCAGCCACTGCTCCAACCAGAGGCTGGCATCGAGATCCAGGTGGTTGGTCGGTTCATCCAGAAGTAATAAATCGGAGGGCCGCATGAGGGCCTGCGCCAGATTAAGACGGATGCGCCAGCCGCCCGAGAAGCCGCTGACCGGCGACTGCAGTTGTTCCTGACTAAAGCCAAGCCCCAGAAGTAATTGTTCGGCCTGGCTGGGAATGGCGTAGGCATTGAGATTGTCGAGCTGGCCGAGTAGTTCGGCCATTTGCATGTCGTCCTTACAGTGTTCCAGTTTATTTTCGATAGCACGCAGTTCGGCGTGCCCATCAATGACATAATCGACCGCGGCGCGATCGCTGGCAGAGACCTCCTGCGCCATATGGGCGATGCGCCAGTTGGCAGGAATCCGTATGCTGCCCTTGTCGGGCTCAAGTTCGTTGCGTATTAAGGCGAAGAGGCTCGATTTGCCACTGCCATTTGCACCAATCAAGGCAACATGTTCGCCGTCATGCAGGCGCAAGTCGGCGTTTTCTAGTAAAGTTTTGCCGCCGCGTAGTAAGCTTAATTGCTGAAGTTCTATCATGGGCGGCGATTATAACGGAGGAGCTGTGGTCGACAATGCCCTTTGGCAATATACCTTGCTGGTTTATTCACAGCCCAAGGTGCAATCGCTCTGTATCAGCTTGCAGGATGAGCATGGTGCCGACGTTAATATTCTGCTGTGCGCCTGTTGGCTGGCCAAACGCGGGGTCGTGTGGACGCCGAAACAGGTAGCCGACATGGTCGCACACAGCCAGAAATTTCGTAGTGAGTACTTACTGGATACGAGAGCGCTGCGTCGCAAGCTGAAAGGTGTTGCGCCGGCAAATGTATACCAGGAAGCGCAGCGCTTTGAGATGGCGATGGAGCGTTGGCAGCAGGATGAGATGTACAGCTATTGGCTAGAGGCCAATGCCCAGCCCAAGAAGCAGTCTTTCTCGCTGTGCGCGCAAACCAATATTCATCGCTACTTTGATCATCTAAAGCTGGGCTGGAATTCTGAGCTTGGCGAGTTGGTCGAGGCGGTTGTTGCCGCCCCTCCCGGAGAGAGCTGCTAGGCAGCCTTACAAGGTACCGCTCCCTTGCCGCTAGTCCGGCAAATCGAAAATCGAAGCGACCTTGTCTTCTTTAACCTTGGGCTGGCTTATCGTGTCAGGGATAACCTGAGCTTTGCGGCGCGGCGGCGGTGGCGGCTCCGGGGGCTCGGCTCGTGGCGCCGCCACAACCTTTGCTTTTGCCTTAGGCGCGGGAGCAGCCTCCTTCTTGGTGTCGACTTTGACGCTGGCTTCGGCTGCTTTCTTCGGGGCTGGGGGCTTTGGTGCTACGGGCTTTTTCGCCTTTGCGGGGGCCTTTTCAGGCGCTTTCGTGGCTGCAGCCTTTGATTTTGCGGCTGCTTTGGGTTTTGGCGAGGCTTTGGCGGCTGCCTTGGCTTTGGCCGGAGCCTTTTCCTTCGCCGGGGCTTTAGCTTTTGCCGCAGCTTTTGGTTTTGCCTTGGCAGGCTTTGGCGCTGGCAGACTTCTGGCGGCAGCGCTTTCCGCGGCCAACACCGCTTTCTCGGCAATAAAATCCTGCTTGAGGGTTTCCAGTGCCTCCTGGGCTTTCGCCAGGTCTGATTCGGCAGTGGCGAGGGCTTTTTCTGCTTTGCTCAGGTTTGCGCTGGCTGTTTTTTGCTGCGCCGCCGTTTTGGCAGCGCGCTGGCGCTGAGAGGCCGTTTTAACAGCTTCTTTGTGCTTTTTGACACTTTTCGAAGCCTGATCAACGACGTTTTCAGCTTTTTTCAACTGTTTTTCTTGCGTGTTGAACAGTTTCTCACGCAGTGCGGTAAGCTTCTTTTCGAGAGCTTCCACGCTGCTTGCCTTCTTATTATTTATGGGCATGCTTCCTAACCTTCCGAAATGTTTAAAAAAACATCAAATCCATTATACAAACTTGCGAAGGATTATCTATTGTCGCCTACCCAAAATGTGGCAGACTGTGCCCTTTCCCGTGTTGGGTCACTGACACAAAATTTCAGTAAGAGTAGACGAGAAGGTACTGTAATGAAAAGAAAAGTCTTCGCCGTTATGACAATGGCCACAGTTTTGGCCGCTTGCGACGGCGCAAAAGAGCCTGCCGCAGTGGCATTGGACACGGAAATGCAGAAAGTGAGCTACAGCTTCGGCGTGGATTTGGGTAAGCGCATTGGCGAGAACATGGAGCTGGACGTGGCGGCATTTAGCGCCGGCGTGAGCGCGGGTATCGATGGTGGTGACACAGCGCTGAGCGAAGAAGAGATGATGGCAACCCTGCAGAGCTATCAGCAGAAGAAAATGGCTGAGATGCAGGTAGAGGCTGAGATGACGGCAGAGGCGAACAAGAAAGCATCCGACGCTTTTCTGGCTGCCAATAGCAGCAAAGAGGGTGTGGTTACGGTCGAAAGCGGTCTGCAATACAAGATTCTGGAAGCTGGTGACGGCGCCAAACCCGGCGCGGATGATGTTGTTGAAGTGCATTACCGCGGTACGCTGATTGACGGAACCGAGTTTGATAGCTCTTACGCTCGCGGCGAAAGCATCACTTTTCCGGTTAATGGCGTGATTCAGGGTTGGACTGAGGCCCTGCAACTTATGCCTGTGGGCAGCAAATGGGAACTTTATATCCCTTCAGACCTGGCCTATGGCCCCGGCGGAACACAGGGTGCAATTGGCCCGAATCAGGCGCTGATATTTGAAGTGGAGTTGTTGAGCATTGCAGAGCCAGCGGGCGACAATGGCTAAGCCTTGAAAAGTTAGCACTTACACGCAAAAGGCCCGGCATATGCCGGGCCTTTTTGTTTGTATGGCGAGAATCAAGGTGAGCGCTAAGCTGTCGGCCTGTCAAAGCCTAGCGCAGTAGATGCAGGGCCAGCGGAATAAAGACCGCGCTATAGGTACCGGTGAGACACAGGGCCAAACTGGAAAATGCCCCGGCGACTGGGCTACGCTCAAAAGCGCGGGCAGTGCCAATGGCGTGAGCGGCCAGCCCAAGGCTAAATCCCCAAATGCGTTCATCCTCGATGCGGCACAGCCGCATAATCAGGTTCACGCTCACAATACCCACCACGCCAGTCAAAATGACGGCGCTGGCGGTGATGGTGGCGATGCCGCCAATACTCTCTGAAATCCCGATCGCAATGGGGGTAGTAACCGATTTGGCTGCCAATGACAGCAAGGTGGTTTCACTGCCATTGAGGTAGTAGGCGATGACTAAGGCGGAAAGGCAGGCAAAGGCGGCACCTGTGATGAGAGTGAGCGCCAGCACACCGGCCATGTCGCGAATCAGGTGTAACTGTTTGTAGAGGGGGATGGCCAGTGCAACGGTGGCGGGGCCGAGCCAGAAGTTGAGCCAGCGTGCATCGTGAGTGAAGTCGGTGTAGTTGATATTCGCGAAGGCCAAGACCGCAGCGACTGCCACCGCGCCGGCTATGGTCGGGTGCAGAAAGGGCTGCTGGCCACTTTTGCGATACAGCATAAGGCTTAGCTGGTAGGCAGCCAGGACAAGGGTCAGCGCGAATAGAGGCGAGTGAAGGAGTGATTGCAGGACGCTATTCACTGCTCTTGCTCCGGCCGCCCGTGAGAAATTTCATGAGCAAGGCGCTGAATAAGAGGGTCAGGAGGGTGCCTCCGACGATGGCGCCCGTAAAAGCGGGCCACTGGCCGCTGAAGCGGGCTCCCAGAAAGAAAACGCCTGCCGAGGGCACTATCAGCAATAGCGGCAGCAAGCCGATCAGAAAACTCCCTGTTTGTTCAAGTGATGCGTTGGCACCACCGCGTATAAGCAATGCGGCAAATAGCAGGAGCAGGCCGATCACGGCACCTGGAATAGGCAGGCCGCTGACGGCAACCACAGCTTCCCCGGCGAGGTGGAAGCACAAAAGAATTAGCAGCCCGGACAGTTTCATTTTGCGCGCAACGACAGCAGCGCAAGCGCAGCCAGTACCACAAAGCAGATCAGTGACCAGTTGGGCATGCTCAGGCCGAGAAAGGTCCACACAACTTCGGCGCAGTTGCCGTCGCCCAGCATCAGCGTGGTGAAGGCCTCGGAGAAGGGCAGGGTGTCGAGCAGGTATTCGAGGCTGGGACCGCAGGCCGGTACCTGGTCTTCGGGTAGGTGCTGCAACCAGACTTGGCGGCCGGCAACCGCTGCGCCAAGGGCGCTGGCGCTGAACATAAGCCCCACATAGACCCTGCGACCCACCATGCCGGGGTTTTGAATCGCGGCGAACAGCGCAAACAGCGCCGTCAGCACGTAGAAAAAGCGTTGCGTCATGCACAAGGCGCAGGGGATCAAGCCTTGATAAATTTCAGTGTAGAGGGCGTAGCCGAGCAGGCCGACACAACTTAAGACAATGGCGATGTAAGTCTGACGGGCGCTTAGGAGCATAGGGGTACCGTTTTCATGTCGGGTTATCGTTATCTAAAGCTCGGTTTTTCGTTAGCCAGCAGCTCGAGCAGCTGGGGGTAAAGGCGCAAAAAATGGGCTTCAATGTTTGGCAGCTGGCTCTTTAATACCGATGCGCTTTTGGCAAGCGGGTTGTCGCGTTTCAGGCGTTGACTTATCCGAACGAGCATATTGTCTACTGTCTGCCAGTTGCCCATATTAACCAGCACATCGTAGCGCGCCAGTCGCTGCGCCTGCTTGCGTGCAGGCGCCGGGAAATCAGCGTATTGCCGCTCCAGCGTTGCGTAAATCTGCTGGGCGAAATCTGGCAATGGCTCCGGATGAAAGTTCCCCCAATGCTGCACCAGGCAATAATCAAAGCAAACGTCGAACATGATGCCACCGTAGCGGCGATATTGCGCGGGCAGGCCGCCCAGCAGGGCGTTAACTTCATCGTGGCTATCGGTGAGCGCATCGATGCGTCGATGGAGCGCGATACCGCGTTCCCACTCGCTGGGCCACTCGTTCTTTAGCGGGCCTTTTATATAATCGCCGAGGAGGGCGCCGACAATCAGCCCGCTGTCTTCATCTCCGCGACGGGCGATGCTGGCAAGATGAAAGTGGGCAAGGTAGTTCACAGCAAATCGTATTGGCGATAGTAGTCACGGAGGTATTGATCGAAATCCACACTGTCGCCGCTTTCAATTTGACCTTGCTGAGCTAGCGACACTTCTGCGGTTTGACGGGCGGCATCCAGCTCTGCGGCGCTCAGTGGGCGTTCGCCGTAGTATTGAGCCTGCTCGCGAGCGCGCTCCATCATGTAGTTGAAATAGGACAGGTTCCGGTCGCGCAGGGTGGCAAGCATTTTGGCTGAGGGCGTCAATTCAGGGTCACGCACCAAAGCGCGCATTTGCTCGACGATGGCCTGATAGGTCTTGCTACCGTGGGCGCTGTCCAGGGCCTGGGCAGTATTGCTCACGCCATCGAGAATAGCCTGACCCCAATCGGCAAGCGATACTTTCTTCCCCGCATTGCTCAGCAACAATCCGGGTTCGCGGCCGTGATCCACAACCTTGTGCAGATTGGCGCCAATTTCAGCGTAGACGGTATCGTCGCAGGCGGGACTGTCTGCCAGCAGACAAAAGAGTAAAAACGCGTCCAGAAACTGGATTTGCTCGCGCGTAATGCCGCCGGGCACTTCCGGATTCACGTCGATGCAGCGCACTTCTATGTATTCAACGCCGCCGCGCTTGAGTGCGCCCAAGGCTGTTTCGCCGGAGGCTGCAACACGCTTGGGGCGGATCGGGCTGTAAAACTCATTTTCGATCTGAAGTAAGCCGGCTGAGAGTTGTTCGCTGGCCGGTATCTGCAGATAGTCCGCATGTGGCGTCAAGATGGCGGATTTTAATGTACGTACGTAGTTGTCGAGGGTGTTGTAGCAAACGCTAAGATTACTCTGGGCATCGCTCTGATAGCCCAAATCGCCCATGCGCAGCGAAGTGCCATGGGGATGGTAGAGCGTGCCTTTGTGGAGGGTCTGCAGGCCGTTGGTCTTGCCCTCGAGGAAACAGCTGCACACAGCGGGCGCCGCACCAAAGAGATAGACCAGCAGCCAGGAGAAGCGCCGGAAGTTTCGGATCAGACCAAAATAACTGTCGGTTCTGAAGTCCTGATTATCGCTGCGTCCCTTTGTCTCGGCCAGCCATTGCCAGAGGCTGTCTGGTACGGAGAAATTGTAGTGAATGCCGGAAATGGTTTGCATTCTGCGGCCGTAGCGTTGTCCCAAGCCCTGACGGTACAAGGCTTTCATGCGTGCGACGTTGGAGCTGCCGTACTGGGCGACGGGAATCTCGTCGTCCGGGCCAAGTAAGCAGGGCATGCTGCCGGGCCAGAGCAGCTCATCTTCCAGACTGGCGTACACCAGACGGTGAATGTCCGTTAGCTGGGCAAGTGTCGCGTCAATATCGTTGCTGACCGGCGTTATGAATTCGAGCAGGGCTTCGGAGAAATCCGTGGTGATCTGCGGGTGTGTCAGCGCTGAACCCAAGGCGGCGGGGTGCGGCGTTTTAGCGAGCTCGCCAAGCGGATTAATGCGCAGGCTTTCCTTTTCAATGCCGCGCCGGAGGTCGCGAAGTGTGGCGACATTTGCGTTCAGGGCATTCAGTGTAGCTGGGGCGGTGCTTGGCAAGACCTTAATCCTCAGTCGCGGTAGCGCACGGCAGGCAAGTGTAATCGTGGCATAGTGAGGGCACAAGTTATTAGCATGGCGTTAGGCGGTTCAGGGCAATGCAAAAAACGATAATGCTTCTGCCTGTATGCACAGTGACAAAGAAGCATTCGAATAATAACCAAATGGTCATGCCCGCGGAGCGTAAACTACAGGAATATTGCCGGCGCCTTTGGCAGAATGACGACCACTGAACCTACAATTGCAAATGGGCTGGAGCACAGGCAATGCAACTCGACGAAATTGATATATACAACCCGGACAATTACGAGACCGAGGTTCCCCACGAGCAATTTCGCCTGTTGCGCGACGAGGCACCGGTATTCTGGCACAACCACCCGGACGGTGGCGGTTATTGGGCGATCAGTCGCTACGACGATGTGCGCGCAGTCTCTCGTGACAACGCGACCTTTTCGGCCCAGCGTGGTTTTGTCATGGTGGACGAGCTGCCGCCTGAAATATTGCCCATGGTGCAGGGCCAACTACTCGGAATGGACCCGCCCAACCACGGACCCATAAGACGCGCTGTGATTGAGCGCTTCACCTCAAAAATGCTGGTCGAAATGGAACCCATGGTGCGCGCCATTGCCCGCGAGGCGCTACTATCTGCTCGCGACAAGGGCGAGTGTAATTTTGTGTTTGACGCGGCGGGCGATCTTCCCACGGCGGTTATCTGTAGCCTGATGGGGGTGCCGCGCGAGATGTGGGGCCAAATCAGGCATTGGTCGGACAAGCAAACGTCGGCGGGAGATCCGGATTTAGGCGGCAGTCCGGAAGAAACCCAGCAGGCCGGTATGGATATGGGCTTGTATGGTTATCAGCTGGCCACTGAGCGCAAGGATGCTGACGGTAGTGACCTCATTTCGCTGCTTATCAATGTTGAGGTGGAAGGCCGCAAGGTGAGCGCCGAAGAATTTGCCTCACTGTTTCTGCAAATTACGGTGGCGGGCAACGAAACCACCCGCTCGATGATTGCCTCGGGTATGCATGAGCTGCTCAAGCAGCCTGAGCTGTACCGGAAGCTGGAAGCTGATCCAGCCTTGCTGCCGGGCGCGGTCGAGGAGATGCTGCGTTGGTCGACGCCTCTGCACTATTTTCGACGTACCGCGACCCGCGATACCGAGCTGCACGGGCAGAAAATTCGTGAGAATGATCGCGTGGTCATGCTCTATTCTTCGGCAAACTTTGATGAGAGAAAGTTTGAATCGCCGCAGGTTTTTGATATTACGCGCTCGCCTAACCCTCACCTCGCCTTTGGCCACGGCATACATTTATGCCTGGGCGCCAATCTGGCGAGGCTGGAGGCCAGGGTGTTTTTCGAGGAATTCTTTAAATTGTTTGCTGGCGTGGAGCTGGCAGGTGAGCCGCGGCGAATTCGTTCAAATCTGGTTAACGGACTGAAAGATCTGCCGGTTAAACTGTTGGCGCGATAGCGCCCTTTTCGGGATTCTGAATTAGGCGCTGGCGGCTCGGGCTTCTTTCGACGTGACCTTGTCGGCCCATTGCCGCTGCGCGGTTTCGCGCGAGGGATAGATCTCTAGCCCGGCCTGATATTCATTGCCGACCTTGCTGGCCCATTTGACTTCACCCACAAGGCTGAGCGGGTACTCTTCGCCGTTATCAACGAAAATGCGCAAAATGCGCTCGGGATTGAGTGCTTCCCTAGTGGATATCAACATTCCGCTTGCGGAAATATCCAGTGTGCGCGCCAGTGCGAGTTTTGCCGCTTGCCGGGACTCTGGCTGGGCAGCTTCGACCTCAACGAAAACCAGAGAATGGTCGTCAAAGCGTGCCTGTTTGCGTCGATCCTGATTCATTCCTGCATCCTGCAGTCGGTTTAATCGGCCGAATATAGCATGAAGGGCGCGGGTAACTAAAGTGAGTTGGCAAAAGTGTTAGCCAGTTCACATCACGGCTTAGACAAGGAAATGGGCGCTTTTACAGCTGTCCCTGGAATGCCTGGCTGGGGCGGCCAGGCTTGCCATTTTGCCTGATAATAGTGCGAAAGGGATGAGCGCTAGCGGGGGGGCGTTGATCGAAAATTTAAGGTGCCGTGTAACGGCGGGGCGGCACATCATGCAAGCGCCCTATTTTGTTTTACGCGGATAAACGTTTGTTTTGCTCCTGATGTTCGGCGTGTGCAAGTAGCAAGCGACTTAAACGGTTGTGCCACAGCAGGTAGTCAGTGCCCAGTGTGTCTTCGATTTTTAGGCCCATCAGGAAGCGATCGTGCGAGACTGTTGCCGCCCAGCGAACAGTGCCGAATAAAGTCAGTTCGTCACCCGACTCGAAGTGAAATCGGAGGCGGAAGCGGGTTTTGGGTTCCAGTTTTGAATCGCAGCACACCATTAGGCCGTGCTTGGAAACATTTAATACTTCGCATTCCTTGCGCCCCGCCGCTAATTGAAAATCGTCGCCCAGAAGGAATATCTCCAGGCAGTCTGACTCCCCCAGTGGCAGTCGGTTTTCGTCGCGATGTTCTGGCATTTTCTTGCTCTCGTCGGTCTCATAGAGCTTTCTACTCTACGTCAGCGAGCTTCAATTCATAGCCGTATTTCTACGTAGGCGGGGTGCCGCAAGGGCTAGCGCAATACGGTCAGAAGCCGGTCCAGCAGGCGTTCCAGTTTGGCGAGGGAGTTGCATTCCGCGGCGTAGTGGCAGGCGCTCTGGTAACGTTTCATTTCCGAATCACCGGTGTTCCAGTGGCTGCGCGGCTCGGGGTTGAACCAGAGCAGCAGTTTGGCGCGGTGATAAATTTGACGAAGATCCTCAAGGCCGGGATCCGCACTGTTGGCCCGGCCATCGCCGAGAATGATGACGGTGGTGTTGCGGTCGATGCGGCCCCGGTGCTCATCGGCAAACTGCTTGAAGCTACTACCGTAATCGCTGCTGCCGCGGGCCCAGCGCTGATTGACAATTTCTACCGCCTGCTCCGCGGGGTTGCGCTCGAACAGCTCGGATACTTCGTACACCTGGCTGGTAAACACAAAGCTGCGAATGCGCGGCATCACTTCGCTGAGGCTGTATAGAAAAAGCAGCAAAAAGCGGGCATAGGTTGAAACCGAGCCGCTGACGTCACACAAGACATAAAGCTTGGGCTGGTCGCGCCGTTTCTTTTTCCAGTAGGTATGAAAGGGTACGCCGCCGTAGGCGATGTTGCGGCGCAGGGTTTTGGCCATGTCGAGTTTGCCGCGGCGATCTATGCGTCTGCGCTGACGGTGCCGGGTGGCCAGTTTTTTTGCCAGGGCGCGGATCAGCGGGGGCAGTTGCTTGAGGTGGTAATGTTCAAGCGCCGACAGGCGGGTGTTACGCAGCGCCTGCTGTTGAATGCTTCTGCCGGCGGCGTTGGCGTTGAGCAAAAGCTGATGTTCTACGGCGTCGCGGGCGGCCATATCCATTTCGTGACGGCGCTGTTCCAGCCATTCGATGGCGCCGTCGACCGATTCGAATTCAATCTGTTTTAATGCCTCTATGGCCTTGTCGAGTTGGCTGATGCCGGCTGCTTCGGCCAGGCGGCGGCGGTAAATGCCCTTTTGGGTGTTGAAGCGAATGCCCTCTAGCTGCATTTCGTCGGCGGCTTCCTGAATGGCAACCGCCAGAGTCGACGGTCGTCCCTGGGTGGCCGCACGCACCAAAGGCGCGTCCAAGGCGGCGGCTACCTGGGGGTCGCCCGCGACAGCGTCGGACAGTGAAAACTCCTCCGGCGCTGCGCTTGCAGGATTGTCCTCGGGTGCGGAAGACGGCGAGTCCCCGCGAGCGTTAAAAAAAAGATCGAAGCAGTGTTCAAAGCGCTCCTTGTCGTCGTGGGTTTTGGTGAGTGTGGCGGCCAGACTTTGTCGCAACAGGTTTTGGTCGGCGTAGCCGACGACAGCCGCAGCATTAAGCGCGTCCAGAGTTTCGCTGGTCGATACCCGTATATCGTGAAGACGCAGGGTGTTGATGAAGCTCAGCAGCGACTGTTCCACGGTCCTAGTCCAGCCGTTTCAGGAGTTCGCGGATCTCGGGCTTCACCAGTTGAATGTCCTCTTCAAATTTCAAAATGACATTTAAGGTGGATTCCACCAATTCCCGGGAGAGTGTGTTGGCATGCAGTAAGAGCAGGGCGCGAGCCCAGTCCAGGGTTTCGCTTACGGCGGGCGCTTTCTTAAGATCCAGTTCGCGAACCTGCTGGATAAAGCCAACCAATTGTTCGTTGAGCACTACCGGCACCTCGGGAACCCGGGTTTGGACGATACGCGTTTCGAGGGCGCGATCCGGGAAGTCGATGTAGAGGTGCAGGCAGCGGCGTTTGAGTGCGTCACTTAAGTCGCGGGTGTTGTTGCTGGTCAAGATAACCGCGGGTTTGGTGATGGCCGAAATCGTGCCGATTTCAGGAACGGATACCTGAAAGTCAGACAATATTTCCAGCAGCAAAGACTCAAATTCGTAATCAGCCTTGTCGATTTCATCAATGAGCAGGACGGCGCCGTCCGGCTCACGCAGGGCTTTAAGCAGGGGCCGTGCCTCCAGAAATTCATCCGAGTAAAAAATATCGCCGAAACTCTTTAACCTTTCGACCGACTCGCTGAGGCCTTTGGCGCCCTGCAAAATGTCGTGCAGTTGCTCCTTGAGCACCTGACTGTAGAGCAGCTGCTTGGAGTATTTCCAATCGTACAATGCCTTGCTTTCGTCGAGACCTTCATAGCACTGCAGGCGCACCAGGGGCAGTGCAAAGTGCTGGGCGGTGGCTTTGGCCAATTCGGTTTTGCCAACGCCCGGAGGCCCCTCTACGAGTATGGGGCGTTCCAGTTGCTGGGCGAGATAAACGGTGGTGGCAATGGCCTCATTGGCAATGTACCCGGCACGGGCAAAGCCCTCGATAATGTCATTGACAGCCGAGCTGGCTGTGGATGGCTGCACCTTGTCTTGCTCCTGTAATCGCGATGGCTCTCGTTCAAGCGCTGCCTTAGCGTCGGCACAGTGCCTGCAGTACGGGCCAGTGTTGGGGGTATTTGGCGCGAATGTCTGCGCCTTCTGCCATGTCGTGATCGTCGAAATCAAATCCCGGACAGACGGCCTCTGAAATTAAGCCGTAGCTGCCACAGAGTAATTGAGAGGCCTTCCAGAATCCACCTGGCACGGCTAGCTGCAATTGCTGTCCGGCGGCAAAATCGGGACCCAAGGTAAATTGCAGGAGTTTGCCCTCCGGGCTGAGCAGGGTGTAAAGCAGCGGGCTACCGTGTTGCCAGAAGTGAATGATGTCGGAGCGATTGCGGTGCAAGTGGCCGATGGCTTGGTCTTCGGTGAGCAGGTAGTAGATGCTACTCATCAGTTTGCGCCCGCGTTGCACCTGAGCGGATTCGTAGGTGCGGCGGAAATAGCCACCCTCCGGGTGCGGGCTGAGGGCGAGCTGCGAAATCAGGCTGTTCTTATCCACCGGTCATATTCATAAAGCGGACAATCTGGGGTTCGTTGTCGTTTAACTCGAAGTGGTGCTTTTCCGGCTTGATGGCCATGGCCGAGCGAATCACTTGCTGCAGGCGTGCACTGTCGCCGGGAAATTCGTCCAGAGTGGCTTTGAGATCAGCGGAATGTTCGTTGCCCAGACAAAGTAACAGGCGCCCTTCAACCGTAACCCGCACCCGGTTACAAAGATGACAAAAATTGTGACTGTGCGGGGAGATGAAACCCACTCGGATTGCGCTGTCGACCATACGGTAATACGTGGAGGGGCCTCCG
>JBFJTG010000071.1:0-15416 GCA_041625575.1 Litorivivens sp. | reverse complement strand
TTCGTTCATGATTTGGATGCAATGGCAAAATTCTATGAAGAAGTGTTCGGCCTGATAGCTTTCAATCGGCATCAGGATGAAATGTTTGGTCGCCAGATTGATGAAATTACCTTTCAATCGAGCTATGACGGAGGCCCGGCGCTGACACTCATTAAGTACATGGATTCTAAAGGTCCAGCGAATGGTGAATCTGTACAGGGATTTGTTACCCAAGATATTGCGGCGGTGTGCGCGCGAGCTAAAGCGGCCGGTGGAACTGTACCAGATGCTATTCGAACGATTTCGGAGTTTGGGCTCAAGGTGGCTTTTGTGCTCGACCCGAAAGGCCACGTAAATGAAGTGATAGAAATGCTAGAAGGCTAAATAGGGGGGTGATGTGTTGCGTGATCTGGCCGAAAACTTCAGACCGGTTGCGCCGCCGCGCATTCTGTAGGCAGTCTGTTAATTGATATTTCCTTATTCCAAGAGAGAAACTCAGATGCAAAGGGCATCCAGTATGAAAGCGACTCTTCGTAAGGCAGGGCTCCTGTTGGTGGCTGTAGGCATCGGCATAATAGCCGAAGCACCACTAGCGCAAGAACAAAAAACTACGACCAAAGACGGCTATTTGATTGAAGAAGTCTTCGTTACCGTGTCCAAGCGGCAGGAGTCTCTGCAGGAGGTGTTGGGCTCAGTATCAGCCTTTGATGGGGATACGCTCAACCGCAATAACGTGCAGGATTTTGCTAGTCTAGTCGACTTGGTACCAGGCATGGTAGCGCAGGATGAAGACAAGATCGCAATTCGCGGTATTAGTCGTACTCGGGATGGTCCATCGCCAGTTGCTTTTCATGTCAACGATGTGTTTATCGCCCAACGTGGTGAGCCTTTCTATGACCTTGGGGCGGTAGAGATACTTCGTGGGCCGTCGGGAACTCTATTTGGACGAAATGCGACGGCCGGTGCCATCAATGTCAAATGGCGCCAGCCAGAGTCGCAATGGAGTGCTGGTGGGAGCGTGCGCTCGTCGGGTCTGGAAGAGCGTCAGTTTCGCGGCTTCGTAAACATTCCTTTGCTCGGCGAAGATGACCCAAGGCTCCTCGCACGTGCGGCGGCGATGGTTCGTCGAGGCGATGGCACGCTTGACAATTTGCTTGTGCCAGATAACGAAGATCCGAACAATGTACGAGACCAGTTTCTGCGTTTGTATCTGACCAGCGAGGTGACCGAGAACGTGCAACTCGGACTTCGTGCTATTCATAGCGAAAGTGAGCCGCGTGGCAGTGGCTTAGTGTTTACTCAATCCTTGCACACGCGCCGCTCGGGTGAGTATCAGAGACTTGGCGCGCAGCCCCTCCCGGATGATGTGACGAAAGTACGTTCGACAACGGCCAACCGTTACGGCGAAGGTTTTGCAAAGACAACACGTATTGACGGCGATATTACCTGGTCGGTTCAAGACTTGCCGTGGTTTGGTGATGTTGACGTGGTAGCCGTTGGTGGGGTACAGCGCAGTAACAACATGGCGCTTTTCGACCTCGATGGTACGGAAGAGCCCATCGTCGACGGCTTTACTCGTACTCCTGATGACAGGCGGCGCAGCGCCGAGCTGCGTTTTGTTTCGCAAAATGATTCCGGTTTCGACTGGTTGGTGGGATTATTCTGGTACAAGCAAACGGCTACCACTGACATGCTGGTGGAAGCGCGTACTTTTGTTGCCCCTACCGATCTTGTGGCACTGCCGGGACCGAGCCTTCCGCTTTCCGGTGGTATTGTCCAGTCACCGATTTTTGACGTTGACGTAATAGTCGATGGCGAGCATACGCTTGATCATAGTAAAGCTCTGTTTCTGAATATGGATTTTGACCTTGCCAAGTTGCTTGATTGGCAGGGGCTGGAACTTACTGTCGGCTTGCGTCAAAACCGTGACAAATTTTCGAAAAATACTGAGTACAGTGACATTTTGATTACGTCATACGATTTCGGTGGCCCTTCGAGTTCCGTTGGTGCCGCCAGCAACTTGGTACAAAAAGCTGACTTTACCGAAAGTACCGGCGAAATCGGCTTTCGCTGGTTTTACAGTGATGAGGGAATGCTTTATAGCAAACTTTCACGTGGCTACAAACCCGGCCTGGCACAGACTGTTGCTCGCCCAGACGGCGCAATCATCCAAAATCCGGTGGGCGCTGAATACCTGAACGCGCTGGAGCTTGGTTGGAAAACATCGTTCTTCAATCGGGCTTTGGTCATGAGTTCGGCGTTGTATCGATATGATTACAACGATTTGCAGGTGAGCCAGATCACCCCTGGGGGGGTTATCACTGACAACGCAGGCATCGCGACCCTGACGGGTTTCGAGGTGGAATCTCAGTGGTCACCTAATCAAGCCTTTTACTTGCAGGCCAGCATGGCGTGGTCACAGGCCGAGTACGATGAATACTGTGGATCTGATCCAGCCTTGGGAAATGATCCTCAGATCGATCCCGGCTGCAACAGTGAAAACCCGACTGACTTCTCGGGTGTTCAGCTACCCGCGGCGCCCCAACTATCGGCAGCTTTGCTGGCAACGTACACATTTGATCTAGGTGAATTTGGCACCCTGATGCCGTCGCTGAAAACCAGTTGGACTGATGAGCTGGATCGCCGGGGCTTGGGAAATCCGCACGATCGAATTCGCTCGCATAGTACCAGTGATTTTCGACTGGCCTGGAATAGTCTTAATCGGCGCTGGCAAGTAGAAGCTTTTGTCGAAAATATTGAAAATAATGATGATATTTACTTCCAGGCTTTTGCGCCCGCAGTGGTAGGTGGTCAGCCGGATTTGTTTACCTTGGGTGCGGGCATACCACCGCGCATATACGGCGTGACTGTGGAGTATTTATGGGAGTAGATCGCACACCCGTCGTGCCTGTGAAAGTACAAAATTCCAATTTGGACGCGGATCGCTCTTTTCTGCGCCGGGATTTATTGGGAGGTTTTACACTGCTGTTCACCGGCGCAATATTGGGTCTGCCGGGTTGCGGTCGCAGTGGAGGGGGGCTGAAGGGCCTATCTTGCTCCGACTCTGAGGTGCTGAGTGATAGTGAAAAACGCCAGCGCCTATCTTTTGATTATGTGGATGTTTCCCTTGAATCCTCGGGGCGAAATTGTAGCCAGTGCCTGTTTTTTAAATTGCCGGCGAATACCAATAATTGCGGTAGATGTGTGACGGTCAAGGGGCCAATCGATGGCCGTGGTCATTGCTCACTGTGGACGTTGCGACCGCAAACTTCTTAGCCACTTGTAATGCAAATTGACCACCCTAAGAAAGGGCGGCCTGCACGACCGCATGAATCGGAGATCAATGTATATGACTATTAGCAGTATACGGGTGCGGGCGCTAGTGGTGTGTCTGGGCTTGCTCTGTGTTGTCGGCTGCAGCGAGCAGGCGCCGGAATCTGCTGGTGGCCCCGTTGCAATGCGGCGACTCACTGAAACCCAATACCGACAGACCGTTGCAGATATTTTTGGTGCCGATATTCAGATTTTTGGACGCTTCGAGCCCGACTATCGGCGCGAGGGGCTACTCTCTGTGGGTAGCGCTTGGTCGAGTATTACAGCGTCGGGATTTGAGCAGTATGCAGCGATGGCGCGAGGCATCGCGCGGCAGATTATGGATGCCGAGCATCGAAGTCAGTTTCTCAGCTGTACTCCGGTGGCAGACAGTGCTGTAGATGAAGCCTGTACAGCAAACTTTGTCAGAAACATTGGCCGAAAACTGTTTCGTCGGCCATTGCTCGACTCTGAATGGCAGTCGCGTGTTGAAATAGCGTCCCAGGCAGCTGCTTCCTCCGGTAGTTTTTACAAAGGCCTGGAGTATGCGGTAGCGAGTCTAATGACCTCGCCGGAGTTTCTGTTTCGCATTGAAAGTGCGGCAGTCAATCCGGATTCGACTGGGCAATTAGTGCTCGATGCCTATTCTAAGGCAGCGCGTTTGAGTTATCTGCTGTGGAATACCACGCCAGACGAATCCCTGTTGAAGGCCGCAGAAAGCGGTGAGCTTGATACGCGTCGTGGCCTCGCGAAACAGGTTGATCGCTTGCTGAATTCGCCGCGGTTAGATGCTGGTGTACGAGCCTTTTTTGCCGACATGTTGCGTTTCGACGAACTGGATGAGGTGTCCAAGGACACAACGATCTATCCGGCTTTCAATGCGCGGTTGGCGGAAGACGCAGAAGAGCAAACACTGCGTAGCATTGTTGATTATCTGATTTCAAAAGATGGCGACTATCGCGGGCTATTTGTAATGCGAAACCTGCCGATGACGCGACGACTAGGTGTTATTTATGGCGTGCCGGTCACGGTTGCAGATGGCTGGGAAAATTACGAATATTCGCCTCAGGATGCCCGCGCCGGTTTGCTTAGTCAGGTCAGTTTTTTGGCGCAACATGCGCATCCGGGGGGGAGCTCACCAACATTGCGCGGGAAATTTATACGTGAAGTATTCATGTGTCAGACAGTGCCTCCGCCGCCAGCCGATGTCGACTTTACGATGGATGCCAGCTTTGATGTCTTGAAGACTTCGAGACAAAGACTGGAGCGCCATCGAAGCGAGCCCGCCTGCAGTGGTTGTCATACATTGATGGATCCGATTGGGTTGACGTTAGAGCAGTTCGATGGAGTGGGTGCCTACCGGACGCGAGAAAATGGTGAAATTATTGATGTCAGTGGCTCGCTCGATGGGGTCGATTTTGAGGGAGCTACTGGTCTGGGCCGCGCGCTTTACGAAAATTCGGCAGTACCGGCCTGCTTGATAGACACGCTGTATAGCTATGCCGCGGGACGCGGTCCGGTTTCGGCGGAAAGGGAATTTGTCAGCTATCTGGAATCAAACTTTGCTACGTCAGAATATAAATTTCGAACGCTCTTGCGCTTGTTAGTAACCAGTCACGCGTTCTACGCCATCGATAATTCTGTCGGTGTTGAAAAGTGATCTTGGAGGTCTAGTCGTGAAAGATACAGGATTTACAAGGCGTCGCGTGTTGACGGGTCTGATGCAGGGGGCTGCCATCTCTGTTGGGCTGCCTCTGCTCGACGTATTTCTGAATGGTAAGGGAACCGCTTTAGCGAGCGGCAGACCGATGCCGCAGCGTTTCGGTACTTGGTTTTGGGGTTGTGGGATGACACCATCGCGCTGGAATCCGCTTGTCGAAGGCAGTGATTATGTGTTGACGCCAGAGTTGGAATTCCTGGCCCGCCACCGCTCAGATATTAATATTATGAGCGGCTTTAGTGCGCTGTTAGACGGACGACCGAATCAGGTCCATTCCTCAGGTGTGATCAGTACATTGACGGGTAATGCGCCGACCGCCGAGGGTGAGTTTGTTAGTCCCAGTCTCGATGTTGTGATAAGTGATGCAATTGGAGCAGGAACTCGTTTTCGTTCTTTAGAAATCGCTGCCGATGGTGACGGGAGGCACAGTTACAGTCGACGCAACACTAGTTCAATCAATATGGCGGAAGTGTCGCCCATTGAGTTGTACAAGCGAATTTTTGGTGTAGGCTTCCAGGATCCGAATGGTGTGATGACAGCACCGGACCCCGATGTGCTACTGCGCCAGAGTGTGCTGTCTGCAGTAAAGGAGGATAGGGAGAGGCTGTTGAAGCGGGTTGGTAGTCATGATCGCCATCGTCTGGACGAATATTTTACGTCTGTGCGACAGGCTGAGCAGCAGCTGGAAATAATGTTGCGGCCGTCTGAACCCCTTGCAGCTTGCAGCGTTCCCATACAACCGTCGGGCGTAGATGCGGGCACGGAAATCGAAACGGTAGCGGCCAACCATCGCATTATGTCGCAGTTATTGGCGATGGCACTCGCCTGTGATCAGACTCGCGTGTTCAACGTCGTATTTTCTTATGGTGCATCATCATTACGTCGTGCTGGCGACAACATGGCGCATCATGAATTGACGCATCAGGAGCCGGACGACCTTTCATTGGGATATCAGCCAAAGGCGACTTATTTCGTTGAGCGTAGCATGATGGCGTGGGCTGATTTTCTCGACGTGTTAAAGGGGATTCCGGAGGGAGATGGAACCTTACTTGATAATTGTCTGGTATTGGCACATTCCGAGACGTCGCTGGCAAAGACACATGATGTAAATGGCTTGCCGCTTATGCTGGCGGGTAGAGCCGGAGGGCGCGTGCGTCAGGGGATACATGTGATGGGCCGGGGCGACCCCGTTAGCCGTGTTGGTTTGACGATACAGCAGGCCATGGGTGTACCAATAGAGAAGTGGGGTACGCGCTCCATGGCAACCAGCAGACCGGTAAGCGAGTTACTCGCCTGAATAATCTAGGCAAACTTTGACATTATTCTATTCAGTCGGAAACAGTATTATGGCTAGTCTAAACATTCACAGTGCCGTGCTCCTAAAAAATGTGCATGCAGGACTGGTAATCGCGCTCATGCTTACTTTTATGGGAGTGTTGGCGGGATGCTCGGAGCGGAATGACCCTCAGCCAGCAGTCGCTTCCGTAAAACCGCAATCGAAGGCTTATGTGCTGACCGAGTTTCGGTTGGTGCTGCCCGGTGCAGGTCCCGAAGATTGTCCCAACGGATTCAACAAGTCAGCACCTGAATTGCTTGTCGAAGGGCTTAGTTCGGAGGAGCGAGTGAAGTTTGAGGAAAATCCAAAGGCATACATACAAAAGGCACTTCCTGCTTATTACGAAAACCCAGACATCGATCCCTGCGCCAATCCTGCGAAGTTTAAGGATACCGGGCATTTCACAATCGATCGGCCGTTAAACTTGCTGCGGATGGGGCCTGAAGGCGAAATGTTAAGTAATCCCATGCCCTCCGGAACATGCCCGTCATTTGATACTTTTTCCGCTAATGTCAATAAAGGTACGATTGATAACCAATACTGGCGCGTAATGGGGTGTGTACAAGGTTATCAGCCGGGCGGGCTTGCTGAGTCGCTGTTTGGAGAAATTCAGATCCGCGAGGGAAATATGACAATCCTGATTGAGGTGACACCGAGGGTCGATGGTGACTCGGGTGCTGTCGAATTGGGTATTTATTCGAGTTTGGAGCCTGTGCCACTGGGCGGAGATGGTAACCCCCTGTCAATGGCGAGCCTGTCAATTAACAGCCCGTCGCGTTTCCATAATCGTGTGCGGGGCAAGCAAAGCGGCAGCGTGATTACATCCGAACCTTTCGATTTGCGCTTGATACAGTCAGCTGCGCGCCTTGATTCCGAATTGTTTTTGCGTAATGCGAGAGTGCGGCTGGAAATCGATGAGAATGACCGTGTTAGCGGTTTTATTGCGGGTTATTGGGACATTGAGTGGTTGGCTCACGCGATGATTCGTATTCAGGATCGAACCGGGTTGTCGTCGGGTTTTGCTGCTGCCATGGCGCACAAATACACCTGCCCTGGAGTGTATCAAGCAATGTGGCGGATGGCTGACGGTCATCCAGACCGCGATACGGGCAAGTGTACTTCCATTTCGGTCCTATATGAGCTGGACGCGGTACCGGCGTTTGTTATCCAACCCGATTAGGAAGCCTTTAGAGTGTTTTCTATTTCACTCGCTAGCGGATGCATGCGCGCGCCAAGCTTTGGGTGCTGGCGGAAGATCAAGGTGAGGCCTGAGCGTGTACTAGAATCAAAGTTAGATAACGAAATTCTGTTTGAAGAAGGGCGTGCCTGACAGAAGTTCGTCGAACACCGGCTTGGAGCGATTCGTGTTCGACGCTGGGTTTAGGCTGTGTAGTCCGTTCTATAGCCATAGGCGAATTGTTTATGAAGAAGTTTCTTGTGTCGATATCGCTAACCGTAAATGCAATAGTTTTTACCGCTATCGTTTTTATGTACTTTAGTGGTGGCGGTATACTCGTTAATTATTATATTCAGCCGGCACAGGAGCGCTGGATTTCTCAGTTTGAAATTCTCGATGTTCAGCCTGGCGATGTTGTTTTTCTCGGCGACTCCATTACTGAAGGTGGCTCTTGGCACGAACTCTTTCCCGCCATTCCAGTACGAAATCGGGGGATTGGAGGAGATACCGCGGACGGTGTTTTAGCGCGGATAGGCCAGATTTCCAGAGGCAAGCCATCGAAAGTGTTTTTGATGATTGGCACGAATGATTTGACGATGGACGTTGAAGTTCCGACGATCATCGGCAACATCAACAACATAGTCGATACCATACACAAAAAATCTCCTGCTACTGAAGTATTTGTGCAAAGTGTGTTGCCGCGCCAGAAGCGTTATAGGGCACGGGTTGAGGAGCTTAATGCCGGCTTGCGCGAAAGTATTCGAGGTAAGGCGCAGTGGTTAGACATCTATCCCCTGATGCTGAACACCCAGGAAGGGAGTATTAGGGCTGAGTTAAGTAATGATGAGTTGCATCTTAACGGAGGCGGTTATCGCATTTGGAGAGATGCGATAGCGACGCACGTTGACGCCAATAGTTAGGCTGTCGGTGGATCGCCGGCGGGTTGGATAGCGTCTAAACTGCGTTTTGGGCGATATCTTAGGAATAGCAATTTGCCATTCCGGGAGGTATGATTAGCAATTATTTATGTGTAAGATTATTATCTTGAGCGGAGTGCATTGCTGTTTTATTCGGCGGTGTGAAAGTATTTAACGTTTTACTTGGCTTATCTGGTCGAAATTCTGCCAGCTAATCCGCAAGACCAAAGGTATAGAGATATGACAGCGGAACTTGGATCAATTATTCGTCCCGTGGCCGAGCCAGTAGTGCTCGATAAAGTGTACTCAAAAGATCAGCATAGTCGTCTCGTCGAGGTTGTGCGTCGCGAAGGCCCGTGGAAGTTGATATTGGCCCAGCACTTCGATTCGGCAGAAGAAGTTATGGCTACTCTGTCTGGCGCGATGCCTGAGGGCGTTGAGCCGAGTATGGATATGTTTCTGACGCCGGTTTTTCGTGGCTCATTGGCGCAGAACGGTACCTGTCTTTATCCGGAGCTAGATGATTGCTTTTTTAACAGCCAGTTTTTGGATTACGCCCGTCGTTATTGGAATGCTGAATACGCGCGTCCGGAAATGATGCTGTTTAACATTCAGGGGCCTTGCGGTAGCCAGGATCCCGGTCATCTGGATGCGGTATCGTTTCGTGGCGTGACCTACAACAACACCCCTATCTGGCTACTCAATACCATGGGTAAGTCGGGACTGTTTAAAAACTGGCTTCTAAAGAAGGCGCAAGTTATCACCTGGTTTTACAAGGGTAATATCGGAGGTGGCTTTACCTATTGGCCCGAAGGTCCTCTGGAAGCCCCCAAGCGCTTGCCTGCGCCCATGTGGAATAAAGGCGTCGTTGTACAGAACGAGATGATGTATCACCGTGGTGAAGCATGTGGCCCTGCTGATCAGCAATTTCCTCAGGGCTTGGCTTTTGAGTCTGTGTTTGGCGCTGATGTGGATTCCGTTGACGGTTGGCAAATTTCCACAAACGGCAGCGTTATTCAGAGGCTGCCGTCAGATGATGTCCGTTTTCTGGTTCATTGGAGTTCAGAGGTTTATAGCAACCTGGACGAGATGAAGACAGTGATGGACCACACTGATGATCTGACCCACGACAAGGTGTTCGAAATTTTCGTAGCTGATATGAAGAGGCGCGGCATAGCATTCGAAGTACCAGCCAATCCCTTGCATGATGACGTTTTTATTCGTGTGCTGACGGCCACTTACGATGCGGGGAGCCCGCGAAGCTATCCGGAAGACGCTCCGGGCCCAGCCTGGGCCGCCTAAAGTGTAGAGGCCGCGCGTTCGCGCGGCCAGTCACTTCTCTTTCAATGATCACAATATCTGCCCAGTCGAGAGGACCGAGTGCAAAATCTCAAAGATCGCGTTGCCGTAGTGACTGGCGCAGGAGGAGGCGTCGGTAGGAGCCTCGCTCTGGCGCTGGCAAGTGAAGGTGTTCATCTCGCGTTGGTTGATATAGACAGCGAAGCGCTGGGCCTCACCCGCGCGGCTTTGGTTGACTACCCGGTGCGCGTTAGCGAGCACGTGATTAACATTGTGAGCAAAGCAGCGATGTCGGCGTTGCCTGATGCTGTGCTAGCGGAGCACGGCAAGGTCAATATTCTAGTTAACAATGCTGGTGTTACCTTTCAGAAGAGTTTTGAAAACCATTCCATTGAGGACTGGGAGCGCATTGTCGGTATTAACTGGTGGGGTGTGCTTTACGGCTGCCACTATTTTTTGCCGCATCTGAAAGCTGCAGGGGAGGGGCATATTGTTAACCTCTCAAGTATGAATGCCTTTGTCGGCCTGGCTTCCCAAAGTTCCTATTGCGCCACGAAATCTGCCGTGCGGCTGCTGTCTGAATCCATTCAGGCTGAACTGGGCGTTCATAATATCGGTGTCACGTCAGTCCATCCCGGCGCCATAAAAACTGAGATGATGAAAGCAACTCTTGCGGACGCAGATGATCAGGGCGTTGCATTGCGCACTTATGAATTAGTGCAAAAGATTGGCGTGTCCCCTGAAACGGTTGCCAGGCGGATTGTCAAAGCCATTCGCAATAACGAGGTTCGCATTCGTGTGGGCGCTGATGTGGTCGTTGTGGATTGGATTAAGCGTGCGTTCCCGGTGTCGGTGCAGCGTTTGGTGGGTTGGGCCTACAAAAAATCGATGAACTAAAGCGTGGGCATTAGCGTTCGCCTGATTTGTGGGCGAATAGCGGGGTCCAATCTTCCGGAGTAAATGAATGTCTTCACCCAATGTCACTTGTACGCTAGTAGACGGCCTGTGCCGCCTCACCCTTAACCGTCCCGAGAAACTCAATGCCCTCAGCCTGAGAACCTTTCAGGAAATCAATGCCCATCTTGATGCTCTGGATTTCGATGCCGTCGGCTGCCTGCTGCTAAGTGGTGCGGGTCGCAGTTTCTGTGCGGGGCATGATCTGGAAGGTCTCGCATCTGGCGAAGAGGGCGGTGAAGCCGAGCGCTATGAGAACGGTGTTGTAGAGCGCCTCGCAACACTGCCATTTCCGGTGGTCGCGAGCGTAAGGGGTCATTGCTATACCGGAGGTCTTGAGTTGGTATTGGAGGCAGACATTATTATTTGTGCCGACGATGCGCGCTTTGCCGATACCCATTCCAAGTTTGATCTGGTGCCGGTGTGGGGTATGACCCAGCGCTTGCCGCGCCGCGTGGGTATGGCCAAAGCCAAGGAAATGACCTTCAGTGCGCGCACTTACAGTGGCAAGCAGGCCGAGACGATGGGGTTGGCCAACTTCAGCGTGCCGGAGGCAGATCTTGATGCCGAGGTGGCTGCTTTCTGTAGCGACATTATTCGCAATAGCGCACGCAGTAACCGTGCGGTGAAAAAATTGCTGCGAGATACCGATGGTCTCAACCTTGCAGCTGGCAATGCCTGGGAGCTTCATCACAGCCCCGGGCACGGCCCAGGCTTCGACGAGGTAATTCGCTCGTTTACCACTCAGAAAAAGTCATAACGAAAAAAGGAAAGTGCGATGAAGCGCCTGATAAAAATACTCTCCTGTGTGTTGCTGGCCGTAGTGGCATTGGCGGGCATTGGGGTTTGGCTGTTGAATCAGGCGATCAACGACCACCTTACGCCTCCGCCCAATCCGCAAGGTCAACCGAGTATTGCCAGCTATGCGACGCCGCTGGAAAACTCTGGTGCCACCGTCGATTTGCGCGACCAGTTTTCCTGGGAGTCGATATTGAATCCCCCTGCCAGTGCCCGCCCGTGGACACGCTGGTGGTGGCCGGGCGGTGATGTGGACGCGGCTACAGCCATTGAGCAGCTGGAAACATTGGATGCTGCGGGGTTTGGCGGTTTCGAAATTCAGCCATTTCTCGGCGGCGCAATGGCTCTCGCTGAAAACGACAAGGTGATGGCGCGTATTTACAGCTTTGACTCACCGGCCTACTACAACACCCTCAAACAGGTCATTGCAGCCGCACATGAAAAGCAGCTCGCGGTCGACCTGACACATTTTAGCGGCTGGCCGCCGGGCGGGCCGGAAGTCAATCTGGAAGACAGTCTGACCATTCTCGCTTACGGCGAAACCACGGTTAAAGGCGGCAAAAGGGTTGATATTGAACTGCCGAAACCGGATTACGGTCCCAGTGAAATGATCTTTTCCATGATGGAATTTGCCGGTGCGGATTTCATCAATTTTCCGGTTGCTCATGCACACCCGGTAAGCGTAGTGGCGGCGCGTAAAGTCACCGGAAAACATGATTGGAATCCGTACCACATGGATGACACGGTGATTCTGGATCAAAACTCTGTACAGGTGCTTACCGGTCAAATTGACGGCAACCGACTACGCTGGGAGGCTCCAGAAGGCGAATGGACGATTGTTGCCAGTTACCTGATGCCGTCGGGTGAAGTTCCAATGGGTGCTGCCCAGAAACCGCAGGGTTTTGTGGTGGATCATCTGCGGGTACCACAGGTAATCGGGCACTACGAATACGCCTACGGCGAACGCACCGGTTTGCCTGAGTTCTATGGCAAGGGTTTGCGAGGCTTTTTCAATGACAGTCTCGAATTTCGGCTCAAGCGTATGGCGGCGCACGACATTCTCAGCGAATTCAAACGTCGGCGCGGCTACAACCTGGAGCCTTACTTGCCCGCTATTTATATCGAAGGCGTCGACAACGTGTATTTTCGGGAAATTCTCGGGGTTCATGCCGCACCAGAATTCAAAGTCACCGAGATGGACGAGCGCATTCGTCACGACTATCAGCAGACGCTGTCGGATCTGGTGATAGAACGTTTTATCGAAACCTCTGCCCGGTGGGCGGAAAATCGCGGGCTGATCTCACGCGCGCAAAGTTACGGCATGGATATCGATATTCTGCGGGCTCTGGGCAGCAATACCGTTCCGGAAACCGAACAGCTCTGGGCCGGTGGTGCAGATGTTGGCCTCAAGTTTGCCACATCGGCCGCAGCGCTCTACGGCAAACCGCTGGTCAGCGCCGAATCGTTTGTCTGGATCAACCGCGATTACATGCCCACTGCTCGAAGGATCAAGGCCGCCGCAGACAAGATGTTTCTGGCGGGTGTGAACCATATTATCTACCACGGCACGCCTTATCCTTGGTGGGGAATTGAGCATAGTCCCTTTGGTGAGGAGGGTTGGCAGCCGTTTTCGAGTGTGGGCAATCCGGCGCATTTTTCGTCGCATGTAAATGAAAATAACAGTGCTCTGTGGCCGGATATTGCTGACCTGAACCGCTACATCGGCCGCGTACAATATCTGTTGCGCCAGGGTGCACCCGAAATTGATGTGTTGATCTACTACCCCTTCCTGGGCTTTCACGGACCGAATCCGGCGGAGAGTAACGAGGCCCTAGTGGGTGGTGCCCTACCCGACGCCGACCCCAAGCACGTCGCCACCGAAGATCCAATGTTGACCAGCGGCAAAAAAATGATGGATAACATCATGACTGTGCCCCATCACCAAAAAGACCCACGCAGCGAGTGGGTGGAGGGCATGCAACCGCTGTTGCGTGAACTGGATAGGAAAGGCATCAGTTGGGGTTGGGTTAACGAACATGCACTGAGCAGTGGCAGCCTAGCCAAAGGTGAATTGAAAGCCTCCGGTGGCAAGTATAAAGCGGTATTGGTTTATGACACTCTGGCAATGGAAAGCCGCGCTGTTGATGCCCTGCGAATGCAGGCAGAGCAGGGCGTTCCTGTGGTGTTTGTAGGTAAACTGCCGCGCCAGCAGGCCAGCTTCCTCAATGCTGAAGCTGGCGATAAAGCCGTCCAAGCCTCCATCGAGGCACTCATAGAAAGTGGCAGAGCAAGTCACTACAAGACCTGGTCGGATGATGTAGAGCAATTGATTGCGAACTACAGTCAATCGGTGATCGACTACCGTAAACCCAGTGAAATTAAACGACATCGCCGTGTCCTGCCTGAAGGGCAAGAGATTCATTTCTATGCCAATCAGTCCCCACAATCCGCAACTCTGACGTTAAATGTTAGCGACATCAATGAAGGCTGGTGGTTTGATGCGCTAACCGGAGAAAGCGCGCCTTTTAATCCAAGTAAAGCGAGCATTACTCTGGCGGGGTTTGAAAGCAAAATTCTTGTTTTGGGGAAACCCTTGCCCGCAGCACAGCAGTCTGCCCCTGCAATCCCAACAGACACTACAGAAGTACGAACCCTACGCGGCTGGGAATTTAACTCTGGAGACTATAAAACCCTGTGGAGCACCCTGCCAGACTGGCGCACAATAGAGCCCATTCGTTACGCCGCTGAAGGTCGCTACCAACACCGCATTACCCTGAGCAAGCCGGAAAGCGGCAAACGCTACCAGCTGGAATTGGGGTTGGTACAGGGCTCAGCCCATGTGCGGGTAAACGGTGTAGCCATCGGCCAGGCCAGTTTGCCGCCCTTTCGAGTGGACATCGGACACGCACTGAAGGCCGGAGAGAATCTCATCGAGATTGACGTGCGTGCGCCACTGAGAAACGTGTTTGTTGGCAAAGCGCTCGCTGGAGATCCTCAATATAGCCATATGCTGCGTTATGAAAACCAGCTGGTGGCGGCTGGAGTAATAGGGGATATCAGTCTGCGTGTTGTAGAGTGACTGCATACGATGGACTTCAGGCTGCGTTAACTTTCGTCTGCGAAAGCGGGCGAGAGAAATATCGCCTCTCGCCCGCAAGGGTTTGTCATTAGAAATCGCAAAAGTTTTCTTAATATATCCAACTATTGTTAATGAGTGTTAACGGTAGTCATAATCATCGCCATTTGAACGCTTTAGTTTTTTTGTCATGCATTGGAGCCGCCTGACGCAGGGGTCATATTCTTCTATTTTCGGGGCTTGTTGTTTTGGCTGTGGCCACAGTTTGGCCACAAATTGGCCACAAATAGGATTCTGGTTGAAATAGCAGGGTGAGCTAGAATTCTGAGGGTGGGTCTAAAAGTCAGATATGACGGGCCTTTGCAAACCTTTAGAGCTGGTCGGAGTGAGAGGATTTGAACCTCCGACCCCTGCGTCCCGAACGCAGTGCTCTACCAGACTGAGCCACGCCCCGATTCCCAATTTACGTTCCGTCTCCCTGGGATACCGCACGAACCGACATCTTCTTGACGACATAGAATCCGCCCAACAGAAGCAAAATGAACAGGACGGAGAGAAGGTTGAAATAACGATCGAAGAATTCGGTGATATACTCTCCAAAAACGCTGATCAGACCCGCCACCAGAAAGAAGCGGGCGCCGCGGCTCAGAAAGGATACTAGAAGGAATTTTATAAAGTCAATATAAAAAACCCCGGCCGAAATGGTGAAGATCTTGTATGGTAGCGGCGTAAAACCCGCGATACCGATGGCCCAGGCTTCGTATTTCTGGAAGTAGTCGTGGACCATCCGGATCTTCTTCTCTGACACGAATCTTGTCAGCAGCGGACGCCCCCCCTTCAGGCCGATC
>JBFJTG010000070.1:0-15519 GCA_041625575.1 Litorivivens sp. | reverse complement strand
CCACTGTTAGCCTGACCCGCCCCGTAAATACCCGCAGCGACACCTACCGCACCAGCCACCATTCGACCGACGGCCTCTTTGCGTACTTTATCGAGATTCTTTGCTTCGCGGTAACTGGATGCGCGCCACTCATCGTAGGGCGCCTGAATCTGCTCCGAGAAAATATAATAGTGCTGATCCAGGGCATCGACTAAACGATAGTCTCGCTCACGAATTTTATTAATGCGCTGAACATTGGGATCTCCCTGTGCGGGCAGGCCTCGAACGCTGTATATCCCGTCTTTTTCCCGCAAGTAATCGCCGAAGGCATCCGGTGCGAGATCGTCGGCAAAGCGCAAAAAGGCCAATTGACGAACATCCCGAAGTTGTTTTGATGAAAGTTTTTTGCGCGTTTTAAGCAAGTCGTTCGCTAAGCGGTTGTACAAATCCTGAAAGGGGTCCATTTCGGAAGGGTCGGCATCGCTATAGCTTAAACTCGCGGCCGTTTCGGAATAGCTTTTATCAAGCCAGACACGCCCGGATGCATCGACGGCCTTAACCGCAAGCTCAAGGTCGCGACCGTTCGACTCTATTATTTTGCCGCTAATCAAGAGCTCCGAATTAGTGGCCGTACTGGGGACAACACGCACTGGGCCCCAGTGCCCTGTACTTTGCAAGGTTTCGCGAATGCGATAGGGAATATAGCCCGCTTCTGCATTGCGAACGTGCGGGAAGATGCCGGAGTCTTCGTCGACCGGGAGAGTGTAGCCCGGATCAAAAACAGCAATATTGATATCCAGCAATTCAGCCTGTGGAATTTCGCGTTCGGCGTGATCGGCGCGGGTCGCGTTAACGTGCTTTACCGACTGGTTGACACAGGCACTTAATGAAAACAATAAACTGCCGACGAGCAAAAGCTGCAGGCTTTTACAGGCCTTCTTGCGAGCTTTATCGATTATTGCGTTTGTAATCACGATACTCATTCCACAGCTTCTCACGTAATTCGGGATCAGGTTCATTTTCCGCCGCCTCGCGCAATTGCCGCGCAACGATGTCGTCGTCCTGCCCGCTGGACACATCATCGGGTGCCGGCGGCAAACTGGCTTTGTCGCCCGGACTTCCCGGACGCCGACTGCCGCCCTTGGGCATAGAGCCGCCCCCGCTTGCAGGAGGCGGTGGTGCACCGTATCCATACTGCCCACCTTCCGATCCGCTTCCCTCAGGTCCACCGCCGCTCGACCTGCCTCCCGTCGAGCCACCACCTGCGGTTTCGCGACGACGGCGCTCACTCGCCATCGCCTCGGCGCGCTGAGCCTCGGACAATTCCCTGCCCTCGCGGTCCAGACGCCGATCAAAATTGCCCAATGAACGCGCCAACTCATCGTTTAGGTCGTCGTATTGTTCGCCCTGAGTTTGAGGGCGGGCTTGCGTGCCCTGACCAGCGGCCTGTCCCGAGGGCTTGCTTTGCGATTTGTCCTGAGTATCTTTGGCTTGCTGCTGGTCTGCCTGGCTCTCGCCAGCCTGCCGGGCGGCTCGACTATCCGGCGGCGGTGGCGGCCAATCCGGGTCCTTGGCTTGTGCGCCGCTGGCAGCGTCTGATTTTGACTGTGATTTCTTCGACTGCTCTGCAGCAGCATCCCTGGCACTCTTATCCTTTGCCGCTGCCTCTTGCGCCGCTTGTTCGCTTGCCTGCCGAGTCTCTTGATCACTCTGCTTTTGCTGCTCTTGGCTAGGCGGTGGCGGTGGTGCACTAGGTGGCGGCGGCGGGCTTGGCGGTGACGAGGGAGAGGGTGGCGTAGTGCAGGCAGAAGCCGCAGTAACGGCTATCGCCAGTATCATCGACTTTCGCACAGGGCAGAGCCAGCTTATCCTATCCATTACGGAGTCTCCGGCCCGGGCTGAAATCGATAAATAAATTTCATCTCTTCTGTTTTTTCAGTGCCTTTGTCGCTGTATCTCGGTCTGAATATTGTGTCCTTACTATTGCGCAAGACTTTATCTTTAAATTCTTCGGCGCGCCCGGGGCGGGCCTCCAGAAACTCGACGTTGCGAGGCTGCCCTCGCGTATTTACATCCATGACAAGTTCAATTTCGCCACGATAGACCTGCAATAATTCCGGGTCAGTTGTAGCGGGCAACTTCATGGGTTTTTGGTAGAGTGGCACCGGCTTACCAAAGGTTTCAGCGAGGCGCTGCTCGGCGCCAGCCTCTTGCAAGAAGTCATAGGCGCGCTGGTAGTAGCGCCGGGCTTTGCGAGTGTCACCCAGCAACTGATAGTGGTCACCGAGGCGGGCGTAACTCTCCCCCATTGCAGCCTTGTCGGGAGTAGGCTGCTCCTCCTGAATTCGCAGTGCAATTTTTAATGCGCGCACGGCCTTCCATTCAGCGTCGAGCAAACTTCGGTTGTCAGCACCATCTCCAAAATCACTACTAATGGCGCGACGCACCTGGTCGGTTCGCACGAAGGAATAGCTGACATTGCGCTCCGCCGTTTTGATGTCGCGCAGCTTATCCAGATCGCTGTGCATGCGGCGCGAATAGCTACTGGCCAGGTCATAATAAATAGGTACCAGGTCCGGGTGTTCTTCGCCGCGCTCGGCCATCATGATGTCGAGCCTTTCCTCATGTAGAAGACTTTCCTGATAGGGAGAATCCAAACGTCGGTACCAATGCGCCGCGTTCGCAAGGGCCTGCTCAAGCTCAGGGCCACTTTTGAGCGCCTGCCGATGTATATTGAGGCCGCTCTCCAGCCTATCAACGGCGCTTTCGACGCGCCCGACTTTCAGCAAGCTCTCCAGCAATAGTTCGTCATAGGCCGTCTGTTCGAGACTTTCGAGCCCCCTATCGGTGCGCACAACAAAGTTGGCCTGCTCAAAGTGTTCAATAGCCAGGGGATAATTTTCGGCCTGGTAATAGCTCACGCCCAAGGCGTAGAGAGCCGGAATAAGGCGCGGATCGCGAAAATTCCCACTCATTTTCAACTGTTCAACCGCGAGGTTCAGGTTAGTCACCGCGCTATCGTTGTCGCCAAGGCGCAACTGCACTAGTGCGAGGTTTGTCCGTGCCACTGGCCCGAACTGCCGGTCCGCCTCCAATCGACGCGCAAGTTCCTGCGCAGGCTGCACCGCAGCAGCGTAATTCCCGCTCGCCATTTCGCGCTCAAGCACTTGCTGTGTGCCAGCCAATTTGGCATCACTCAATAACAGGGGAGCCAGGGCCGGCAATCGATGCTCCTGCCCCCAGGCAAATACCGAAACGGCCATTGAGACCAGCGCCGGAACAACATAGCGCCCGAGCAGAATCGCGTAGAGCGAGAATATGCGACCCCTCGCCATTGTTCCTACCCTCTCCTGTCTATACATCACTTTCTGTCACCGCTACTGCGCGCCGCCAAGCCCTGGTGAATCATGCATTGAATGCCGCAAGCACCCAATTCACCCAAGACTATCGCAGCTGTTTATTTTTAGTTACTTTAGCACTCAGGCGATCAAACCGCTTGGCCCAATTGGCGGGTGTGCAAAGCTATAACAAAGCGCCCACCACTGACATCGTATTTTTCTTTATAGGGAGAAAACCATGGAACCTTATGCGGCTCTATTTATGACCGTTGGCGTAGCACTTTTGTTCCTAAGCTGGCTGCTACTGCTGATCACCTCGTCAAACGAGGATTTTACCTGGGGCCTATGCTCCCTCATTCTCCCGCCCGTTTCCTATCTCTATGCCCTAGCTCAATGGGATAAAACGCGCGACTCGCTCTCGCTGGCCGTCATTGGCTGGCTGCTGATTTGGCTATCACTCGCTACCTGAAGTAACAGTGAGAAATGGGGTAACGCTCCATAACCCATTACGGTTCGTTAATGCTTTTTGCCAGATAATCTATTTTAATTCTTTAAAAACAAAGACTTGAAACATTGAGGCCAAGCCCAAACCGTAAAGCTTACGATTTTTAGCTGGCAATTTAGTAACACTTTCGGGACAATGTGCACTGACAACATGCCCCGAGAGTGATACTTCCTATGCAAATTGTAAAGAAAACATTAATGGTCGCCGCTTTGGCCACCGCTTCTGCAGCTTCTTTTGCAGCCCGTCCCACCAGCGTCATGTTCACTGGCGAAGGTGTTACCGATGCCGGTCTGGAATACTCAAGCTACGCAGTGAAATGCACCAACGGCCAGCGCTACCCGCTGACTGCATGGGATAACCGCCGCAAATGGTGTGTAGGTGAGAATTCAGCTGACGAATGCCACCGCAAGCAAATCAAAGCCGCGAAGAAAGCCTGCAAAGCTGGCTAATCGTGCACGACCCAGCGGACCGCACTAGCGGTCCGCTACTGCCATACCCTGCACGTCCCCGCCAGAAAGTTCCTCCACCGAAAAAACCAATCGAGCCAAGCGGCTAATCAATTGCTTTTGGCGCGACAAGCCTTCCTCTGAAAACGGATCGACCTTCAACATATCCCGGTACATCGGTGCCATGGTGATATACGACATAACAATGTTGTTAAAGGCCATGACCGCCCAGGGCTCCAACTCCCCGCCCTCAAAAAAGCCCAACTCAGGCCCCGGCGCACTGTGCTCAAACAAGGGACGAAACATCTCATTAACGATAGTGGAAGTGTGCGGACCACCTGCGAGGGCCGCATGTTGCAACAGCCGCGCAAGATTGGGGTGGCGATGGTGCAGCTCCACAATGGTTTCCAGCCATTCAAGGATGCTGCCTCGGGTGATCGGCTGCTCCATCAACTTCTGAAGCGGCCGGTTAAAGGTTTCAATGAGACGGTCAAGCACTGCGCGATAGAGCGCCTCCTTATTTTTGAAGTGGTTGTAGAGGCTGGGCGAACGCATTCCAACCCGATCGGCAACCTCACCCAATGAGGTCGCCTTGTAGCCCTTGGCCGCAAACAGCGTCTCCGCCTCATCAAGTATGCGCGTTGGTGTATCTTTCAATTTCGTAATCACTCTGCCTGAATCAGTCGCTATGCTACCAAAATCAACGCGCGAGGGCGTTTTGAAATAGATGTCACGCTACACTAATCTCCACCGTGCGCACGCCTGCACCTTCCCTCAACTTAAACAAGAGAGCCCTGCAAGCTATGGATGATTACCGAGCCATTGAAAACCTCATGTACCGCTATGCCTTTAGGCTGGATGCGGGCGATCTCGCCGGCGTAGCTGAGCTCTTTCGCCACGGCGAAATTGTCGCCCCTGCGGCTGACTCGGTGGTTAAAGGCTATGACGCCGTTCTGGAGATGTACAACAACTCCACGCGATTGTTTGAGTGCGGCACTCCCAAAACCCGCCACATCATTAGCAATGTCCTGATTGAAGTGGACAGCGACGGCCTGAAGGCCAACGCCCAGGCCTACTTCACGGTGGTGCAGGCGGCGCCGGACTTCCCCCTGCAGACCATTATCTCGGGCCACTACATAGACAGCTTTGCCAAACTCGAGGGCTCATGGCACTTTGCGCGTCGCGAGATGTACCCCGAGCTGTTCGGGGATTTGAGCAAACATTTGTTGTTTGACGCGGCGTCAATACAGTAAAGTCCGAGCATGACCAAGACAGCACACATGAACAAACCCGGGCGCCGCGGTTTGCCCCGGATTATTGACGCCGCCCGCTACTCCATGCGCGGACTGAGCGCGGCCTGGACGCACGAGGAAGGCTTTCGCACCGAGTGTCTGCTGATGCTCATACTGGTTCCACTGGCCGTCTGGTTAGCGCGCACGCCGGTCGAGTTTATACTTCTGGTCGGCTCCTGCGCGCTGGTTATGCTGGCGGAGGTACTGAACTCCGCAATAGAGGCGGTTGTAGACCGGGTTAGCCTTGATCACCACCCCCTATCCGGCCAGGCCAAGGATCTCGGCTCTGCCGCCGTCTTCATCTGCATGATGCTGGTGCTGCTTGTCTGGGGCACGATCGCAACGGCGCGCTTCCTGCCGATACCCTACTAGCGCATATTCACCCCCGCAGGCGATTGTCCTTGACAGAATGGCCGCCAACAGGAATAATCCGCCCTCGTAAATTTTTGGCACTAGACCGGATTCAAGGAGTACACGGGTGGCAAACTCTCCCCAAGCACGTAAACGCGCAAGGCAAGCGGAAACACGCCGCAAGCATAACGCCAGCCTGCGTTCCATGGTGCGCACTTATCTGAAGAAAGTGATAAGTGCCATTGCCTCAGGTGATGCTGAAGCAGCCAAGGCAGCCTACGCAGAAGCAACTCCGGTTGTTGATCGCATGGCAGACAAAGGTATTATCCACAAGAATAAGGCAGCTCGTCACAAGAGCCGTCTGAGTGCCAAGATCAAGGCCATGAGCACGGCCGCAGCCTGATTGCACTTGCTGAAACACCAAAACCCGTCACTGTGGCGGGTTTTTTATTGCCCAAAGAAAAGAAAGGGTAGCGCGCAGAGGCCGGGCAGCTAACTCAGCACCAGGTTATCCCGGTGAATCAGCTCTTCTTCGCCGTGATAGCCTAGCAAGGTCGTAATTGCCGAGCTCGGCTGCCCCATGATCTTCGCCGTTTCATCGGCATTGTAGTTCACCAGGCCCCGGGCAATCTCCCGGCCGGAAGCATCCACACAAGCCACCAAATCTCCGCGTCTAAAATTACCGGACGCCGACTTTACACCGACTGCCAACAGGCTACTGCCCCGACCGGTCAAGACCTTAACTGCGCCGTCATCCAAGACCAAGCGACCGCGCAATTGCAGCTGCCCCGCCAACCACTGCTTGCGGGCCGCCATTTTCTGGCGACTGGCGGATAAGCGAGTACCCACCGACTCACCCGCGAGCAGTCGCTGCAGCACGCAGTCCTGGGCACCACTGGCAATAATGGTGTCGGCCCCCGCACGCGCCGCCAAACGCGCCGCCCGCAGCTTGGTAACCATGCCGCCGCGACCGAGTGCACCTGCGCCCGACACCATGGCGTCCAGCGAAGCATCGTCGGCATCAGCATGCTCAATCAGCTTGGCATCGGTATTGTGGCGCGGATCCTTATCGAACAAACCCGCCTGGTCAGTAAGGATCACCAACACGTCGGCATCCACCAGATTGGCTACGAGGGCTGCCAGCGTGTCGTTGTCTCCGAGGCGGATCTCGTCGGTAACAACGGTATCATTCTCGTTAACCACCGGCACCACACCCAGCTCGAGCAGCGTTTGCAGGGCGCCACGGGCATTCAGATAGCGATCGCGCGCTGAAATATCGTCGTGACCCAGCAAAATCTGCGCTGTATGTAAGCCGTGTTTGGAAAATCGCGATTCGTAAGCCTGTATCAGGCCCATTTGCCCAACGGCTGCGGCCGCCTGCAAACGATGAATTTCTTCGGGGCGCCGTGTCCAGCCCAAACGGGTCATACCTTCGGCGACCGCGCCCGAGGATACCAGTACAAGCTCATGTCCGGCAGCGCGCAAAGCAACCATCTGCGACACCCAATTGTCCAGACCCTCAGCCCACAAGCCCCGGCCGTTGGCGGTAAGCAAGGCGCTGCCTATCTTGACGACCCAGCGCTGCGACGTAGTAGTTCCACTCATGCCTTGGTTCTCGATTACCGTGCTTGCGCTTTAAAGTTCGTAGACAACTTCCACATCATCATCGTCATCTTCATCGTCGTCTTGCTTGCTGCCGCCATCCATCGCCGCCTTGCGGGCAGCGGCGCGCTTATCCGCGAGATGCTGAATGCGCTCTCTCGCCTCAGCCTGCATGGCGCGCTGGGTATCGATCTCCAGCTGCTGGGCTTCTTCGTTATCCTTTTCGTGCTCACGACAGGCTTCCACATGCTCCAGTATCGCCCAGCACAAGGGATCGGTATCACTGCCGGTCAAGGCTGAGAGAGCAAATACCGGCCCTTGCCAATCCAGTCGCTCGACGATATCGCGACACAGGGCCTCACGCTCGTCCGCGGGCAGCAGATCGGTTTTGTTGAGCACCAGCCAGCGCGGACGCTGGTACAAAGTCTCACTAAAGGCCTTCAACTCCGCCATGATAACGCGCGCCGACTCAACCGGGTCGGAACCATCCACCGGCATAACGTCAACGAGGTGAAGCAACAAGCGCGTGCGCGTAAGGTGCTTGAGAAAGCGAATACCCAAACCTGCGCCCTCGGCCGCACCCTCTACCAAACCGGGAATATCAGCAATGACAAAACTGCGGTGTTTTTCCATGGCGACCACACCAAGGTTCGGCACCAGAGTCGTAAAGGGATAATCCGCCACCTTGGGCTTGGCAGCCGACACCGAGCGAATCAGTGTGGATTTGCCTGCATTGGGAAGGCCGAGCAGGCCAACGTCGGCCAAGACCTTCATTTCCATGCGCAGCTGCCGCGACTCACCTTCCGAGCCCGGCGAGGTTTGCCTCGGGGTTCGGTTGGTGCTCGATTTATAGCGGGCATTCCCCAAACCGTGAAAGCCGCCCTGTGCCACCTTGAGCACCTCACCGTCTTTCGATAAATCACCCAGCACCTCGCCGGTCGATTCGTCAATGACCGTCGTGCCCACCGGTACTACCAGAGTTAAATCCTGACCGCTTTTACCGCGACAGTTGCCACCCCCGCCGGACTCACCATTGCTGGCCTGATAAGAGCGCACATAGCGATAGTCCACCAGAGTATTGACCGAATCGTCGGCGCGCAGGAATACACTGCCGCCATCACCCCCGTCACCACCATCGGGACCGCCTTTTGGTATATATTTTTCACGCCGAAAACTCAGGCAGCCGGCACCGCCGTTGCCCGCGGCAACCTTGATCACGACTTCATCAACAAATTTCATAAGGGTATTCCGGCGTCGGTTAGTCTTTCTTTAGCAGATACAAAAAAGCCCCGTCAAGCTGACGGGGCTTTTGTCGAGCCAGTTGAGCGTGTTAGGCCGCTTCGACACTAACAAATGTGCGCTTTTTCGGGCCTTTTACCGCAAATTTCACAACGCCATCTGCCTTGGCAAACAGGGTGTGATCCTTGCCGATACCAACATTAACACCCGCATGAAAACGCGTGCCACGTTGACGAACAATGATGCTGCCCGCAGGCACAGCCTGACCACCGAAAAGCTTCACACCAAGGCGTTTGCTTTCTGAATCGCGACCGTTACGAGTACTACCACCAGCTTTCTTGTGAGCCATGAATCTTCTCCTTTACTTAACCGCTAATACCGGTAATTTTAACTTCGGTATACCACTGACGGTGGCCGGCTTGTTTCATCGAGTGCTTGCGACGACGGAACTTGATGATTTTGATCTTCTTGTGACGACCGTGGGCAATCACTTCGGCAGTGACTTTGCTGCCAGCGACGAGCGGAGTGCCGATTTTTGCACTCTTGCCATCGTTGACCAACAGGACTTTGTCGAATTCCAGCGTTTCGCCGGTAGCAACTTCCAGCTTTTCAAGCTTGAGGGTTTCACCCTCGATAACACGGTGTTGCTTACCACCGCTTTCAATCACTGCGTACATAAGTATCTCTCCAATCAGCCTGCTTGCATGGGTTGATGAAATAAGTGCCGACATCCTGTCGAGGTGCAAGTCCAGGCACTGCCGCTGGCCAAAGTAACCCAAGGCCGGACAGTTTTGCTTCAGGGTCGCGCATTCTACGCAAAAGAACTGACAAGCTCAAGCTTTTCGGGCGATCAGAGCATCATCAGCAAGCAGCCTTGACACCCCGAGCAGCGCCCCCTAGCATTCCCGCGGCAACCAATAGGCGAACCCAGACAGATGCAAGATATCCGCGAGGTGGTGGCGAGCGAATTCCAGGCCGTCAATGACCTCATTATAGAACAGCTCCATTCCGACGTCGGCCTGGTCGAGAATATCGGCCACTACATTATCGACGCCGGTGGCAAACGCCTGCGACCCTTGCTTAGCCTGCTCTGCGCCGGCGCTAGCGGTGACATTGGCCCCAAGCACATCCAGCTGGCGGCTGTAATCGAGTTCATTCACACGGCGACCCTGCTGCACGACGACGTCGTTGATTTTTCCAGCCTGCGCCGTGGCCTGCCTACGGCCAACGCAAAATGGGGCTCTGCGCCCAGCGTGCTGGTGGGTGATTTCCTGTATTCTCGCGCCTTCCAGATGCTGGTGACGATCGGCCATATGCCCCTGATGGGCCTGCTGTCCGACACCACCAATACCGTCGCCGAAGGCGAAGTTCTTCAGCTTGTGCGAGCCGGCAATGCCGATGCCGATGCCGAAACCTACTTCAGCGTCATCCAAAACAAAACCGCCGTGCTCTTTGCCGCGGCCTGCTCGGGCGCCGCGCAGCTGAACAATTCGGATCACAGCGGCGCACTTTACGAATACGGCATGAACCTGGGCATGGCCTTCCAGCTGATTGATGACGTGCTGGACTATGAGGGCGACCCCAAAGAAACCGGCAAAAATATTGGCGATGACCTCAACGAGGGCAAAGCCACACTGCCATTGATCTATGCCATGGAGCACGCCCTACCTGCCGAAGCCGACCTCATTCGCCACGCTATCACTGCAAAGGACGCCAGCAACCTAAAAGACGTCGTCCGCATTGTGCAGTCCTGCGGCGCTCTGGAATTTACCCGCAAAACCGCCGCCGATTATTCCGGCGATGCGCTGACAGCACTCATCCCATTGCCCGCGAGCAAATATCACCAAGCCTTGCTAGACTTGAGTAAGCTGGCGCTGACAAGAACCAAATAAATAATGCGACGCTGACAGACGCCACCCCAAAATTAAGAATACGATGGTGATATGTCCATGAGCAAACTGAGCGATAGCGCTGCGTGGTCTGCACTTGCGCGGCACGCAGACGAAACCAGAACCTGCACATTAAATCAGCGCTTTGCTGAACAAGAGCGTCGCGCAGAAGTCCTTACGACAGCCGCCGGGCCGCTCAGCATCAACTTCTCACGCCAGCATGTCGACCAGCAGACGCTCAGCCTGTTAAATAAGCTCGCAGAACAACAATCGGTATTCGAAAAGCTTCACGCGACAATGGCTGGCGAGCTCGTCAACAATACCGAGCAACGCAAAGCCTGCCACAATCAACTGCGCAGCAGTTCACCCCCGCAGGATGTTAGCGCCATGCTTGCAAGTGCGCAGCAATTCGTTGAAGACATTCACTCGGGAAAATTGCTAAGCGCAAGCGGAGAGCCATTCACTCATGTCATCAACATCGGCATCGGCGGCTCGGACCTCGGCCCCAAACTGATTGTCGACACACTCCGCGGCCTGCACGCACAAAAACTGGAATGCCATTTTTTAGCCAATATTGACCCGAGCGCCCTAAACGCAGCGATACGTGACTGTCCCGCACAGACCACGCTGGTTTTGGTGTCATCAAAATCCTTTGGCACAGAAGAAACAAAACAAAACGCCCTGGCGATGTTCGAGTGGCTGAAAACACATACAGGCGAAGGATATCAAGCCAACCTGCTCGCCATTAGCTCGCAACCCGATAAAGCAAAAGCCTTTGGTATCGATCGCTGCATTGCCTTTCCCGGCTGGGTGGGGGGACGCTTTTCGGTGTGGTCGGCCATTGGCCTGCCTGTCGCATTGGCCTACGGCTTTGAGGTATACACGGCGATGCTGCGCGGCGGGGAAAGCATCGACCAGAACGTCAGCAGCAACAATAGTAGCGCCGCCATTACTTGCGGATTGATTGACGTCTGGAATCGCAACTTTTGCAAACGCAGTGCCTTTGCCATTTTGCCCTATGCCGAACGACTCAGACTGTTACCCGACTATCTTCAACAATTATTTATGGAAAGTCAGGGCAAGCGCGTGGCGCACGATGGCAGCGCGCTTGACTACGAAACCGGCATGGTGCTTTTTGGCAGTCAGGGCACCAACGGCCAGCATTCCTTCCACCAGCTAATACATCAGGGCAGTGACATTATTCCCTGCGACTTTCTGTTGCCACTCAACAATGCTGACGCGGTCGGCGATCAGCACGAGCGACTTATCGCCAATTGCCTGGGGCAAAGTCTCGCACTCATGACAGGACAGACGACGGAAGCCATTGCGAGTCAACTAAACGACAAAGGCGGTAGCGAAGCACACAATGTACTACTGGCCGCCCACAAAACCATGCCGGGCAACCGCCCCAGCACGATCATAAGTTTTGATCGTGTAGACGCCTATACGCTCGGTGCGATTGTTGCTTTTTACGAATACCGCATGATGACCGCCGCATTCTTATGGGACATAAATCCATTCGATCAGTGGGGCGTTGAATTGGGTAAAGTCACCAGCCAAAGCTTGCTTCCGCACATAAAAAAGGCCGAGCTTGATAAACTCGACCCTGTAAGCGCCAAGGTGCTAGCCAGGCGAAAATAAACTTTAGCCGGCAACCGCCTGCTTCATAAAGCTGAGCAGCTCTTCTGTCTTGGTGCGCATTAAGGCCTCGTCGGCTCTGGATTCAACATTAAGCCTGACCACGGGCTCGGTGTTGGACATGCGCAGGTTAAAACGCCACTCAGGGTAAACTACGCTCAATCCGTCAACGTGCTCAACCAGATCCGCCGCACCCGCATATTCGCGCTCAACGGCATCAATAACCGCCTTGGGATCTGCAATCGTGCTATTGATTTCACCGCTGCAAGGAAAGCGTTCCATGCGCTCATCCACCAATTGAGACAAGCTTTTGCCGCGCCTGGATATTAACTGCGCAACCAATAGCCAGGGGATCATGCCGCTATCGCAATAGGCGAAATCACGAAAATAGTGGTGCGCGCTCATTTCACCGCCGTATATCGCATTTTCGCTGCGCATAATTTCTTTTATGAAAGCATGACCGGTTTTGCTTTGCACAGCGATCGACCCATTGGCTTCGGCAAGCTCTCGCGTGTTCCAAACCAGTCTTGGATCATGAACAACCTTTTCGCCGGGGTGATCCAGTAAAAAACTTTCCGCGAGCAAGCCTACAACGTAGTAGCCCTCGATAAAGCGTCCGTTTTCGTCGAAAAAGAAGCAGCGATCAAAGTCGCCATCCCAGGCAATACCCATATCGGCCTTATGAGAAAGCACCGCATCAATCGTCGGCTTGCGATTTTCTTCCAACAGCGGATTCGGCACACCATTAGGGAAATTACCGTCGGCGTCGTGATGCACTTTCACAAAACTAAAAGGCAGGTGAGGCTCCAGAGCGTCTGCGACCGCACCGGCACCACCATTACCGGCATTAATCACCAGTTTCAGAGGCTTGAGCTCGTCCACCGCGACATAAGACAGTAAGTGCTGGATATAGGCCGGCTGCGACGCGTAAGACTGGTAGTCACCCCGCTTTGCCGGCTCGCGAAATTCGGCCTTTTCAGCGCAGGCTTTAATGTCAAACAAACCGGAATCGCCGCTAATAGGCTTTGACTCTTCGCGCACAAACTTCATGCCGTTGTAGTCTTTCGGGTTATGGCTGGCCGTTACCGCAATACCACCACCGAACTTGCCGTAACTGGTCGCGAAGTAAATTTCCTCGGTGCCACACTGACCGATATCAAACACGTCGACGCCGGCATCGCGAAGTCCGTTGACCAGGGCCATCTTGATGGCCTCACTGCTTAAGCGGATATCGTGGCCGACGACGACGGTGCCCGGATTAATCACATCGGCATAAGCGCGACCAATGCGATAGGCAACGTCCTCGTTAAGCTGGTCCGGCACACGCCCGCGTACGTCGTAGGCCTTAAAACACGTAATTTCCTGCACAAGTCACTCCTATCAATAGCGTAGCGGCTAGCCTTTGTAATAGTGCTCAAATACGTGATTGGTCGCCTCTACAAAGCCCGGCACACTACCACAGTCAAAGCGTCGCCCTTTAAATTTATAGGCCATGACGCAGCCTTCACTCGCCTGCTGATTGAGCGCGTCCGTAATTTGAATTTCACCATTTTTACCCGGCTTGGTTTCCCGCAAAATATCAAAAATGTCGGGTGTCAGAATGTATCGTCCGATAACGGCAAGGTTCGAAGGAGCTTCCTCAACCGAGGGCTTTTCAACCATGCTCTCAACACGATAGATTCCATTGTTCAGCTCCGATCCGACAATGACACCATATTTGTCGACATCTTCTTTCGGCACTTCCATCACCGCCACAATGCTGCAGCGAAATTGCTTGTACAACTTAACCATCTGCGCCATGACACCTTCGCCGTCTTCGCGCAGGCAAAGGTCATCCGACAGGATCACGCCAAAAGCGTCCTCGTGCCCGATCAGCACTTCGCCGGTCAAAATCGCATGACCAAGACCTTTCATCTCACGCTGACGCGTCATGGAAAAAGACGCCGAGTTGATAATGGTACGAATTGACTCGAGATACGTTTCTTTCGAGGTACCGGATATCTGGTGCTCAAGTTCGTAGCTAATATCAAAGTGATCATCGATGGAGCGCTTACCGCGACCGGTGACCAGCGCAATGTCGCGCAGCCCGGCTTCAACCGCTTCTTCAACGCCATACTGAACCAGCGGTTTGTTAACCACGGGCAGCATCTCCTTAGGCATAGACTTCGTTGCCGGCAAAAAGCGAGTCCCGTAACCCGCCACCGGGAAAAGGCATTTCTTCATATTATCGACCCCACACGTTACTTATTATTGGCTGCGCCCGTAGATATCCTCAAAGCGCACGATATCGTCCTCACCCAAATAACTACCTGTTTGAACCTCTATCAGCTCTAAAGGTATCACACCCGGGTTACTTAGCCGATGCTTTGTCCCCAAGGGGATATAGGTTGACTGATCCTCAGATAGGATCAGATTCTGCTCACCGCAGACAACTTCTGCCGTGCCTTTCACCACGATCCAGTGCTCGGCGCGATGGTGATGCATCTGCAGGGAAAGGCGCTGACCAGGTTTAACGGTAATTCGCTTTACCTGAAACTGCTCGCCGACCACGAGAGATTCGTAACTCCCCCATGGGCGATAGACGCAATGCAGGTTTTTGGCCTCATCACGGCCAGCGCTTTTCAGCTTTTTGACGATGGCCTTGACGTCCTGCACCCGAGACTTATCCGCCACCATCACGGCGTCGGGCGTCTCGACTACGATTAAATTATCGATGCCAATAGCGGCTAGCAGGCGACCCTGGCTGCGCAAATAGCTATTGCTAACATCTTCAAGCAGGACGTCACCGTGGACATGATTGTTGTCGGTATCTTTTTCAGCAATGTCCCACAAGGCGGACCAGGAGCCCACGTCGCTCCAACCACAATCCATAGACACCATGACGGCCAGGTCAGTGTGTTCCATTACCGCGTAATCGATGGAGTCGCTCGGGCACGCAGAAAAGGCTTTAGCGTTCGGGCGCACAAAGTCGAGATCGTTTTGCGTTTCCGCCATCGCCGCTTCGCAAGCCGCCAACATGGCGTGATTGTGGCGACCCAGCTCTTGCAGATAGGCTCTGGCTGAAAACAAAAACATGCCGCTGTTCCAACGGTATTCGCCGCTCTGCAGATAGCCTTCCGCACGCTGCTGGTCAGGTTTTTCAACGAACCGGGCCAATTCGCAAACCTGATCAGCCAGCGTCTTGCCGCCTTTCAGATAGCCATAGCCGGTTTCCGGCGCGGTTGGCACAATACCAAAGGT
>JBFJTG010000069.1:0-16045 GCA_041625575.1 Litorivivens sp. | reverse complement strand
TTGCCCGACATGTTAATACTGGGCGTTGCCAAAGGGGCTGATCGCCGCGCCGGGCTGGAAGTTCTGATTCGCGGTGATAACGGCAAGGAGCTGCTTCTGTCGGCCAATAGCCCCGCCTTGCACCTGATTCAACATATCCGCGACGAATCCCACCGCTTCGCGATTACCGCCCATAAACAAAAGCGCGACAAAAAGCGCAAGCAGTCTGTGCTCGATAGTATTCCCGGTATTGGCGCCCAGCGGCGCAAGGCTCTGCTGAGGCAGTTTGGCGGCCTGCATGGCATTCTGGCTGCCAGTGTAGACGACTTGCAGCGAGTGCCCGGCATCAGCGAAAAGATCGCCCAGGATATTTACGAGAGCGTTCGCAGCGAGTAGTAGGGCAGCGGTCGCGTTAAGAGCTCGCGATACCACCTCACATTGGCAGTCTTTACTACCCAAACTGCGCCGGCTTCCCTAGAATGGAGGCATTGAGCCGTTGGAACCTAGATGAATATCCCAAACATGCTGACATTATTCCGGATCGCCCTGATTCCGGTACTTGTCGTTTTGTTCTATGCACCCATAGAGCACCGTCCCTTCTTTACAGCGCTAGTGTTTACCGTCGCTGGTATTACTGACTGGCTGGACGGTTACTTTGCCCGCAAATTGGGGCAAATGACGCCTTTGGGTGCGTTTCTGGACCCCGTTGCGGACAAATTGATGGTCGCCATCGCGCTGGCCTGCCTGATCGAGGTCTACAACGCCTGGTGGTTTACCCTGCCTGCGGTCGTGATCATCGGGCGTGAAATCGTTATTTCTGCCTTGCGAGAATGGATGGCCGAACTGGGCAAGCGCACCAGCGTCGCCGTATCTTACATCGGCAAACTTAAAACAGCGGCACAAATTATCTCCATTATCGGTCTGCTCCTGTTCCAGGAGAGTCGCGACAATGTTCTGTACGCGATCAATATGACAGCCCTTTATGTCGCTGCAGTGCTCACTCTTTGGTCAATGGTCATTTATCTGCGTGCAGCGTGGCCGGATTTACGCGGAAAATAGGCCTAAATGTCGTTACTTAGCGGTTCTTTGCTTGACTCCTAAGCCTCACAGCATAGAATAACGGCCTTCTTTGGAGGGCACACAATTGGCCCCCCAATGTGGCTTCGGCCAGTTGTGAGAACAACGCAAAAATCTGCGGGAATAGCTCAGTTGGTAGAGCGCAACCTTGCCAAGGTTGAGGTCGCCGGTTCGAACCCGGTTTCCCGCTCCAAAATTCTCCAAAGAGAATTGAAAACGATACAAAGGCGCGGTGGCAGAGTGGTCATGCAGCGGACTGCAACTCCGTGTACGCCGGTTCGATTCCGACCCGCGCCTCCATTATCCGTCTGACAAGGCCAAGCCATAATCTCTGTGCTGCAAAGTGCAAAGAGGTGGACACCAAATCAGGCATAGGCCAGCACTGGCCGTCGCAGTGGGCAAACCCTGCGGTGTATACCTCCCATGCCCGGGTGGTGGAATCGGTAGACACAGGAGACTTAAAATCTCCCGGCCGTAAGGCTGTGCCGGTTCAAGTCCGGCCCCGGGCACCAATATTGATACCCCCCCCTTATGACCGTTCTTTCGTATTTGAAGTGTTGAAGACATTTCGAAAGACAGAGATTGCTGGGCAATAGCTTGCGCAGGCTTAGCCCGATGGCGGTTTATAGGCCCCAATTTTCTCTGCAATAATGTCATGAAAGTCGAGAATACTAGTTTCGTAGGTCCCGAACATTAACTTGTCGTTGGCACCTGAGTTCATGCCTATTTGCGCTTGTTCGCACACGAATAAATCTTCTGCCTGAAATACGCCTTCTTCAATGATGGAATAGGCGCGCTCCCAATGGGCGGCTGCCTTTTCATCTTTGGGTTCTTCCGCGATCAGGCAGCCGTGGACGCAGATGGTTTCATCGGCTGCAGTGGGAAACAGAGTGAGATAGCTGATGTAGTCCGGGTGCACGATGATGGTCGTGTTTGGGAAGATGAAAAATGCACAGCTGGCGTGCCGGCGCAGATCCCAATCTTTCCGCTCCAGTTCTAGTGCCTGTGTAAACTCCTGGCGTGCCACAAGTGAAATGATGTTGTCGCCACTGCGGTGGCTTTTTGCAACACCATCGAGAAACATCGGGCCGACGGTTTTTCTGTGTAAGCGAACAACGTGGTAGCCATCCAAAAAGGCTTCAATGATCAATTTCCAGTTGGTTTTTTTGGTTGTGACAGATTCGCGGAAAAACACATGCTCGCCGAGACCGAAGGCTTTGAAATCCTCCTGTATTGCTCCGAGTTGTTGGTCAAGATCAATGCTCGTCCCGGGAGCTCCGGCGACGAAAAGAAGTCCCTCGCAAATAGCCAGCGGCAATTCTTTTAAGCCGTGGCAACTTTTATCCAAATCGGGAAAGCATTCTTCCTGGAGCGGGACTTTGCTTAGGCTGCCATCGAGGGCGTATATCCAGTTGTGGTAGGGACACACAAAGCTCGGCGTATTGCTAATGCCTTCAGCATTGCTTAGACGCACACCGCGATGGCGGCAAACATTCAGAAATGCGCGAACCTGTTCATCTTTACCGCGTACAACGAGTATCGGTTTGCCACTATGGTCGTGAACAAAATGATCGCCGGCTTTTTTAAGCATTGAGAGGTGGCCAACTATCAGGGCTGCGCCTGAAAACAGTGCTTGGAATTCCTGTTGAAACCACTGCTCGTCGGTATAGAAGCTGGATTCAATCGTTCCCGTGCGGGTTTCCGGTTTTCGGTTGAGGCGAATATCGTCGAGCAACTCGGAGAAGACTTCGGTCTGAGCGGGGGGCATTAGGTCCATAGTCACAGCTCCAGTGTGTTTATAAACTGCTGCCATAAGTCTCGGCCAAGCATGTCATAGTGCTGCATGGCTTCGATGAGTGCGTGGCGGCATTCGGTGTCAGTGAGGTCATCGGGAAGCAGGGGGTCTTTAAGCAGGAAGCGAATCGTGCTGCTACCGAGTTCCATCGTTTCGATTAGTAGTGGTGCGCGAGGTGCGACCAGGCGCTTGGTCGCAGAGCGGACGTCGCTTAGCCGCTGTTGGTATTCTCGGTTGAGTGCCTGCGTATCCCACAATGAAAACAATTCCTGTTCCGTGCTGGTGGCAGTATCTGAAATCAGAAAACTGCCTTGTATCGCGTCCAAGCCCAGTGACTGGAGGTCTGTAGTGAGTTTACTCAAGCCACCGTTCAGGTTGTTGGGCCTTAGCCAAAGTCCGGGGCGCCAGCGGCGCATCCCGCGCAGGGCAAGCGCCCGGCTTTGGCTGCGAAATTGTGCGCTGCTTTCGGCGGCAAGATTGCCGCAGATAATGGCGGCCCAGTCCTGCTGCCAGGGACAACGCTGTTGTTCGATGTACTGCCAGCGTTGAATTTCGCTACGAAGTTTTTCCGATGTAGCGCTGAGTGCGTACTGCCCGCGGGCGGTATTGTTCAAGAGCCCTTCACTGGCAAGACGGCTTAGTGCTACCCGCATCTGATTATGGCTAAAGGAAAATACCTCTCCCGCGGCGAGTAGGCGCCGGGTTGTGCCCATGCCCTCGGGATCGGCATCCAGTAAGTCCAGAATGAGCCGCGCCGGGCTAAGACTGCTGCTGGTTTTGGTGTTGGGTAGTGAAAGCATGATCTGATATTACGCCCACTGAAGTTAGGGTTACAATAGTTGTAATAAATATAGGAGAGGGAAGAGCCCGGTACTTGTAACAGTGGGTGATACTGCCTGTCTTAACTCATTGATTATAAATAAAAAGCCACCCGATTGGGGTGGCTTTGTGAGATGTAGCCCCGAAAGGCACTTAGTTGCGCTGATAGGTACCTACGAGGCGATTCATACCGATCAAATGAGGTTCTATTTTTGCCAGCAGTTGCCATTGGCTGAGACCTGCTTCCAGCTGAAGATCGGCATCCAGTGCCAGTATCCAGAAGTAGTATTGGTGATTGCCGTGCCCGGGCGGGGGCATGGGGCCGCCATAATTGGTATTGCCGAAGTCGTTTTTACCCGCTGTCCCTTCACTTGTGCCTTCAGCCAGTTTGGTACAACTGGCAGGCAGGTTGTAGAGCACCCAGTGAACATAGCCGTAGGTGCCGCCGGGGGAGACCAATGGCGCGTCGGGATCATGACAAATTACGGCAAAAGATTTGGTGCCTTCCGGGGCGTTGCTCCAGCTCAAAGCCGGTGATACATCCTCTGCCTCGCTGGTGTGCTTTTGGGGAATAGCGCCCCCGTTGTTAAAGGCGCTGCTGCTTAAGGTGATATCTGATAATGCAAAACCCATTGTTGTCTCCTGATTTTACTTGCCGCCGGTGAATAAAAGCTTGTTGGGGCTGCCTTTACTATCGGAAATTTTGCCGCCGCTGGCTTTGCTTAGCAGTAGCTTTTCAATGTCACTTGGTTTTCGTTTTGGGTCTTGTTCGAGCAATAGTGCGACGGCGCCGGCAACATGGGGGCTGGCCATGGAGGTGCCGCTGATGGTTTTGGTGGCGCTACTGCCTGTCATCCAGGCTGAGGTAATGTCTTTGCCCGGCGCAAAAATATCGGTGCATGAGCCGTAATTTGAGAAGCTGGCGCGTGCGTCTTTATTGTCACTGGCCGCTACGGTAATGGCAGGTTTGGCGCGAGCGGGGGAGGACTGGCAGGCATTCTTGTTGTCGTTACCCGCAGCGACAACAACGGTGATACCTTTCTTGATCAAGCCCTCTACGGCATCATCAATCGCCTTGGAGGCACCGCCCCCCAGGCTCATGTTGACGACTGCGGGTGTTTTGGCATTCTTGGCAATCCAGTCTAGGCCCGCAATGACGGTTGAGTTTGAGCCGGCGCCCTCGCAGTTCAATACACGCACTGCGTGCAGGGTACTGGCCTTGGCGACGCCCCATTCAGTGCCGCCGACAGTGCCGGCAACGTGGGTGCCGTGGCCGTTGCAGTCGTTGGTTGGATCATTGGGGTTTTCTTTTCTGCCAAAAAGGGCTTCAAAAATAGGGTCTAGTAATCCTGCGGGTGGTTGCTTGGGATCGTCGCTGGTATTGACGCCGTCGCCCAAGCGGCCACTGAAGTCTTTGTGATCGCTGCGAATGCCGGTATCGACGATGTAGACGTGCACCCCTTTACCGCTAGCGGTATAGGTGAAGCTTTTATTCAGCGGCAGACCGGCTTGGTCGATTCGGTCCAAGCCCCAGGTAGCGTTTTTTTGTGCTTCGGGCGGTGGTGTTTTTTTGTCGGAGATACGCTGGATCGCGTCCTGCTCAACGTATTTTACGGCTTTGTCAAAACTCAGGGCACTGACTTGCGCTTTATTGAGGTAGGCCGCAAAACCGTTTAATACGCTGGAGAAGTTCAGGTCGGCTTGGCCGCCGTACTGACGAATCAGGGTGTTGGCGGTAAGCGCGCTGTTTAGGCCATCTTTCAGTACGATGACATAGCGATTGGGTAGTGCCTCGGATACATTCAAAAGTCGACTCAAATCGGTGGAGGGTGGCGCAACGCCAAGGGTTTCGGAGGGCTTTTTGACGACCTCCTCTACGCTGTCAAACAAGCCCGCAGCGAGCTGCCCGGATAGGAGTAGTGCGGTCAGTGTAGTGCTAAACAATAAGCTGCGTTTTACCATTGCTTCCTGTCCTTTTTGTCGTGAAGTTGTACATTCGACATGTTTTATTGCCTGCACTTGCGTGACAAGTGCTTACGGTGAATAGGGTGATTATGCTAGCGCGAAAAGCGTCGAATAACATCTTTTCATCCAGCCCGCGCAGGGCTGCGTAGGTACATCACACTATGTAAGAGAGTCCCTGCGGCGGTTACTGTTAAGGGCCAAGTAGTGGACTTAATTGGTGGCTGCTAGGGCTACCCCCTCACGAATACCGTCGCGGATGGATCGATGCCGAAATTGCAGGACGCTGAACGAAATACCCGGGTAATCTGGTTTTCCTGGGTTTTTATCTTTGCATTCTTCGTGCTTGACCTGTTCATCCCACCTTCAATTGCGGTGGGTACGCTCTACGTTATCGTCATTTTTATACTCGCCCAGTTTGAGCGCTATGAACATCTCGTAGCTTACGCCTGCCTATGTGTGGCGCTGGTGGTGATTGATGCTTTTGCCAGCGGGCCGGACAAAGTTACCTGGGGGGTGCTGGCAAACCTCATTGTGTCGGTGCTTGCCATCGCCATTGTGACCGGATTGTTGTTGCAGCAAAAAAAATTACGGGAGCAGGACAAAACCAAGGACATCCTGTTTCGTAATCTACTTGAATCGGCTCCCGACGCCGTCGTCATCGTTAATGAAAGGGGGCGTATAGAGCTTGCGAATAAACAGGTGGAGATCTTGTTCGGGTATCGTAAATCCGAGCTGATTGGACGTCATGTTGAAATGCTGATTCCCCAGCGCTATGTTGCCGAACATAGCCACCACAGAAAGGGGTACTTCACTCATCCCGAAGCGCGCTCCATGGGGCAAAATATAGAGCTATACGCCTTAAAGAATTCTGGCGATGAATTCCCTGTGGAGATTAGCTTAAGTCCGCTGAATACCGATCAGGGGCTGCTTGTTTCGGCGGCGATTCGCGACGTCAGTGAGCGGCGCGACGCGGAGGAGAAATTTCGTGATCTGCTGAATTCCGCGCCGGATGCGATGGTCATTGTCAACGAGGCCGGTGATATCGAGTTAGCGAACAAACAGACCGAAAAATTATTCGGCTACGGTCACGAGGAGTTGGTTGGGCGCAAAATTGAAACCTTGCTGCCCAAGCGTTTCCGAGCTAAGCATCCGACTCACCGGCAGGGCTTTTTCAAATCCCCCAAGGTTCGCGAAATGGGGCAGGGCCTGGAATTGTTCGGGCAAAGGAAAAGCGGGCAGGAATTTCCCGTCGAAATCAGTTTGAGTCCGTTGGAAACCAAGGACGGACTGCTAGTGTCTGCTGCTATTCGCGATATTTCAGAGCGCAAAGATAAGGAGCGGGAGCTCAGTCGCTATGCGCGACAGCTGGAAAACAAGAATATCGAGCTGGAGCAATTTGCCTATATCGCATCGCATGATCTCCAGGAACCATTGCGCACGATTTCCAGCTTCGTTGACTTGTTGTTAGAGGATTATGGCAAACAGCTGGACTCTGGCGCAGATGTCTATCTGGACTATATCTCTGACGCGTCGCAGCGTATGACCCAGCTGATCAAAGGTCTGCTGGATTATTCGAGAATCGGCAACCAGTCGAAGCTCAGTGAAGTGAATTGTGGCCAGTTGTTGCTTGATATCACGAAAGATCTGGATGTCGTGATCGCTGAAAATTGCGCGGATGTCAGCTGGTCAGAGCTTCCTACCTTGGTAAGTTATGAGAGTGAATTCAGGCAGCTGCTACAAAACCTCATATCTAATGCCGTGAAATTTCACAATCCGGGTGTTAAACCTGAAGTTCACATCAGTGCTCAACGCGATGGCGGACTTTGGCGCTTTACAGTTGCGGATAACGGTATTGGCATTGAAGCCCAATATATCGATCGGATATTCATGATCTTTCAACGTCTGCATACTCACCAGGAGTATGAGGGCACAGGAATCGGCTTGGCCCATTGCAAAAAAATTGTCGACCTGCTCGGTGGCACGATCTGGGTGGAGTCTACACCGGGCGAAGGCAGCCGGTTTCATTTTACGGCCCCGGATCGCCGCGCGGAGTTGGAGGCGCCCGGCACTGACGCTTGAGGTTTCGCTTTTATCCCCCCAATGAACATCCAGGTACAAACCTGTTTAGAGAAAGTGGCTATACTGGTGCAATCCGTGAAGGCTACACCACTGTGGTGGCGTAGATATTTATACTCAGGGCTGCGACACAAGCCAGCGTGAACAGATTCTTGATTCCGGCTACAGACGCACTCTTTAAGTTTTGCCATGCTATTGCCGTAGTTTCATCCATAGTTGCAGGTTGGTTTATGCAAATTAGCTTTAAAAACATTCGCTTGTTGAGGGCGCTGCCTTTTTGCCTGTTGGCAGTGCTGGTCTCGGCTTGTGATGTGGAGCAGAGCGACGCCGCCAATATTGATTTAATGAGCACCGACGCTCCCTTGGCTGTGCCGCTGGCGAGACCCCACAAAAAACTCGGCGTTGAGATGAGTCATCTGGCCCAGAACCGGGGTGCAAGCCTGATTAAACAGGCGCGCCTGCGTGAGTTAATGGTAAATAGTGGGCATTTGCATGTGCAATTGGCCTATGAGGGGCGCGAAGAAGAACTGCTTGGCAAGCTGGAGGCACTAAAGATTCCGGTTTTACATAGCTTTCCGCGCTTTCAGCGTCTGGATGTCGGTTTACGTACCTACAAAGATCTCGATGCCGTAATCGCTTTGGGCAGTGTTTACCGGGTAGAGGCTTTAAGCCCTCCTCTCGGCGCTCCGCATAGTCCTTCGATGCCGAAAGCGGATAAACCGTGATGCGTCTCCGGCATTGAGCACGCTGATTGCAAGGCCTCGCGGTAGCGCCGGTGCTGTTATTCCAGCGGCTCTTAATTAAAGGAAAGTAAAATCCCTATGCCGCAACTCAAACGACGAATCCTGCTTCAGCAAGCATTTCTGTCAGCCCTTGCATTGGGTGTTCGCCCCTCACTCGCCGTGGGTCTGGGCAAAGCGGCAGGCGAGGCCTGTTTGCCGATATCAGGCCGCGAGCAAATGAAGTTGCCCCCGGGGCGCCTGACGAATCTCGGTGCCCTGCAGCCTGTCAATTCACTGGGCATAGCATTGCCAAATGGTTTTGGCCTGCGAAAGCTCGCTGAGGCGGGGAAGCCGGTTCCTACGCCGGCGGGCTCGCAGTCACACAGTCCTTACAAATGGCATACATTTCCCGATGGCGGTGCTGTTATTCAACGCCCCGAGGGTGGTTGGGTCTATACCTCCAATTCCGAGATTCCATTCTTGCCGATTGGGGGCTGCGGAGCACTGGCATTTAATGCTCAAGGCCTCGTCGAGGACGCCTACAGCATTTTGAAAAACACGACGCAAAATTGTGCCGGCGGGGCGACGCCCTGGCGCACATGGATATCCTGTGAGGAATCCAAAGGGGGCCTATGCTGGGAGTGCGATCCCTTTCAGGCGGGTCAGGGGATCGCAAAGCCCGCCTTGGGTCGCTTTGCACATGAAGCTGTTGCCGTGGACGCGCTGCGAAATACGGTCTACTTGACCGAGGATATTAATGATGGTCGTTTTTACCGCTGGACGGCGGCACCGTCAGATATCGGGCTCTCGGGAAGAATGTCGCTAGAGCAGGGCGTCTTGGAGGCAATGAATATTGCCGGGTTTCACGATGATTGCTATCCGCAGAGTGACAGTTTCGTGCATCGCCAGTTGCCGGTGAGTTGGGTGCCGGTTGCGCGAGGGGACCAGCAGCAGGATAAGGTTCGCGCTCAACTGAGAGCCGAAAAAAAATCCGTGCCCGGAACAATATTTGCGGGCGGCGAGGGCTTGTGGACTTATCAAGTACCGGGAAAGTCAGCCCGGGCTTTGCGGACCGACTCCGCCGTCAGGCCAGTTGATACCCTTATTTTCTGGACGACTAAAATCGACAATCGGGTGTGGGCTCTCGACGTTGCCAATCAGCTGGTTGAGTTGGTATTCGATAACAAGCAGATGGAACTACCTTTTGAGAGTGTAGATAATCTGACGGTCAGTCCCTGGGGCGACATACTTGTGGCTGAAGATCCGCCGGAACGGGATATCGCCAGATTGATGGTGGTTCTACCTAACAAGGGAGCAGTGCCGCTGTTGGAAATCCATCATTCCGGTTCGGAGATCTGCGGGCCCGCTTTCAGTCCCGACGGCTCCAGGCTGTATTTCAGTTCGCAACGTTACGAGCGTGGTGGCGGTACCTTCGAAGTGTCCTTGCCCAGAGAGATTTGGGCAAAGACTGAGTAAGTCTAGTCTGTTGTCGCACTCTTCGGCGATCGATGATCGGACATAAAATGCAGGTCGCGCTGGGGAAAGGGTACGCAAATCCCTGCCTCACGAAAGGCATCGTCGATGGCATTTAAATAGGTGCCTCTAACGAAGCCCGGGCGCGAAGAATATTCCTGCTTGGTCCAGACCAGGAGGTCAAAGTCCAAGCTGGAGTCGCCAAAGCCCTTCATGACAACCTGCGGTTGCCGTTGTGCCGTGTCGGCCAGAGTCATTTCCTGGGCCAGTGCAGCAGCGATCACGCTTTTTGTCATCAAGGCTTTATCGGTGCCGTAGGCTACGCCAAAGGGAACTCTGTGTCGCGATAGGTTATCGGTGTGGGTGAAGTTGGTTACCTTGCCGTTCACGAACTCGGAGTTGGGTACCAGAATCTCTGAGTTTTCTACCGTCGTGATGACGGTTGCGCGTACCCGTATTTCGGTCACCACACCCAAAACGCCGCTGTCTAGCTGCACGAAGTCGCCCACTTTTAGCGAGCGCTCCAGGAGAATAATGAGCCCGGAAACAAAGTTGCTTACGATAGCTTGCAGGCCAAAACCGATGCCGACCGACAGCGCAGACACGATCAGTGCGAGCTTGCCGAAATCAACCCCCATCACTGATAGCCCTATCAGTGAGCCTGCTATCAATACAAAGTAATGCGCAAAACGCTCCAGTGTGTAGAGCGAGCTGGGGGTAAGCGCGTAGCGCCCGCGATTCAGGGATTGAACGCTTTTTTTCAATAGCCGCGCAACGTAAAGCGAGGCGATGATGACGGCAATGCCGGCCAGGATCGATGCGAGCGTAACGGGCCCTTTGCCAAGATCAATCAGGGGGTAGCGCAGCAAACTCATTAAAGTAGAAAAGCTGATCTCGTTCATGGAATGCTCACCTTATTACTACGGTTAGAGTCGAATCGGGCTGCGGTCTATATTCTTGAGTGAGGGCTGCCCAAAGCGGGTTCGTTATGGTTCGCGCTGCGATGCACATTGGATGCAGAGCTCTGCCACCGGGTCTGCGAGTAGACGTTCTACGGCAATGGCCTGGTCGCAATCAAGGCAGAACCCGTAGCTGCCATCATCTATCGCCTCCAACGACCTTGCAATGGCCCTGAGCCGCTTTTGTCGTCGCCGCTCAGTTTCGAGAGACATGGCCTGAGACTGCAGCGCATCCATGCGCGACAGGCGCCCGACACTGCTTTGATCCAGCACCACAGTGCTGGTGGCCTCGCGGCTGCTGGCCTCAGTCCGGTTTAATTCGTCACGCAACTCGCGTAATTTTTGTCGAATGTCTTCGTTGACCATAGCCCAGCGTATCATTACAAGCTATTGGCCGGTAACATAAAATGGATAAATGGTAAGGCCATACTCCCTCCGAAATGGCGCGGAAACAGCTACAATAAAGCGCATGCCTGCTTCCGGCTCGGCCTATTTTGGGGAGCAGGCGCCTGACCTAAACTCAACCCTGCTTTCTGGATACACATATGGCTGTTATTGAATTTACCCTGAATGGTCGCGAGCGGCGTCTTGATGTTGAAGGCGATACGCCACTGTTATGGGTTATACGGGAACAACTTGAGCTCACCGGCACCAAGTTTGGCTGCGGTAAAGGTCTGTGTGGTGCCTGTACGGTTCACCTTGATGGTCAGGTTGTTCGCAGCTGCAGTTATCCGGTAAGCCTTGTGGCGGGCAAGCACATTCGAACGATCGAGGGCCTTGCCTTGTCAGAGGAGCAACTTCATCCGGTACAGCAGGTCTGGCTGGAAGGAAGTGTCCCTCAATGCGGTTACTGCCAGTCAGGGCAAATTATGGCGGCGGTAGCGTTGTTGGAGCGAAACAGCACTCCCAGTGACGTCGAGATAGATCGTGCCATGAGCAACATTTGTCGTTGCGGTACCTACCCGCGTATTCGCACTGCGGTAAAACGCGCATCGGAATTGATGCAGGGGCAGGCGGTTGTTGGTTATTTCGAGCCCAGGGAGCAGTTGTCATGAGTTTGAGCCGACGAGAGTTTTTCAAGGGTGGCGCCATTGTTGGTGGCGGCGTCGCTGTCGGTTTGACGCTAACGGGTTGCGGCGGTCAAGCGGCCTACCCGGGTTCGAGTACTGAAGATTTCCGCCCGAATGCATTTTTGCAGGTGCGCCCGGACGGCGCCGTCGTATTTCAGCTGCCGCGCGCTGAAATGGGGCAGGGCGTTTATACCGGACTGACCACACTCGTGGCCGAAGAGTTATCGATGCCGGCCGCCAATATTGTCATCGAGCACGCCTATTATCACCCGGAATTTCGTGATCCGGAATTTTACATGATGATGACCGGTGGTAGCGCTTCAGTGCGTAACAATTACCTGATTTTGCGGCAGGCGGCTGCAAACTTGGGCGAGTGGATGTGTCAGGCAGCGGCGACACACTTACAAATCGAGCGTGCAAATCTTCGCGTCGATAACGGCACCGTTGTGCAAGTCGATGGCACGGCGGTGGGTTTTGGCGAATTAGTTGAAGTAGCCAAGACGATTGAAGCGCCGCAAAGCGCCGCGTTAAAAAAGGCAGCGGATTTTCAGCACATTGGCAAAGAATCTGTGCGTTTAGACGCTTTGGGCAAAGTCACTGGCACCGCAAAATTTGGCATCGACTGCAACTTGCCCGGAGCCGTAACGGCGGTTATGCGTCGCTGCCCGCATCTGGGCGGTCGGGTAAAGTCTTTCGACGATAGCGCGGCCAAAGGCATCAAGGGTGTGGAAGCTATTTTCGAAGTTAACGGCGGAGTAGCCGTTGTGGCGAGCAACTATTGGCCCGCTCGCAAGGCCGCTGATGCTCTTGAGATTGAGTGGGACAAAGGGGCGTTGGCCGGGCTCGACGACGCAAAATTACAGGCTTATCACAACAAACTGCTAGGGGAAAAGGGCCGCAACGTTGCTGAAATTGGCGATGCAAAGGCTGTTGCTGGCGAGAAGCTGGAGGCCGAATATCGGGTGCCGATGCTGGCGCACGCGCCCATGGAGCCACCCAATGCCCTGGTAAGTATTGGCCCGGATACGGTAGAGATCTGGACCGGCACTCAGGTGCCCGACACGGTAATTGGTCTTGTTGCCGCAGCCATTGATCGGCCCCGTAAGCAGATTATTGTTCACAACCAGATGCTCGGTGGCGGCTTTGGTCGGCGTTTGGTGCCCGACTATATTGTTGAAGCTGCCCGAGTCGCACAAAAAGTTGGTAAGCCCGTGAAGCTAGTCTGGAGTCGCGAAGACGACGTACAACATGACTACTACCGACCAGCGGCTGCGGCGCGTTTGAGCGCAACCATCGATAATGGGGAGGTGACCAGCTTCTACGGTAAAACGGTTGTCCCCAGTCTGGCGGCGCACTTGATGCCGCTCTACGCTGAAGCCTCTATGCCTGAATGGATGCCGCCAGCCATTCCGCGCTCGCTGGCCGGTCTCGCCAGGCATTTCGATAGTTCCATGACCGAGGGCCTGGCCGATACCAATTATAAGTTTCCGTATATCAAGGTTGATACAGTCCGGGATGACACGCCCATCCCCATTGGTTACTGGCGCTCGGTTGGTCATTCCCAAAACGCCTTTTTCACTGAAAGTTTTATGGACGAATTGGCCGTCAAGGTGGGGCAGGATCCCGTCGCTTTCCGGCTTCAGCACATGCCGAAGGATTCAACTCGCTATCAGGTTCTGGAAATGGCGGCGGAGAAGGCCAAGTGGGGCAATCCGCCCGCAGGACAGTTTCAGGGCGTTGCGGCCCATGAGGCATTCCATACTGCGGTCGCGCAGGTGGTCAACGCCTCCGTTGAGGGCAATACCATTCGGGTTCACAAGGTGGTTTGCGTTGTTCACTGCGGTCTCGCTGTGAATCCGGATATTGTGCGTTCACAAATGGAAAGTTCCGTGATCTTCGGCATGACAGCCGCGCTTAAAGGCAAGATAAGTCTGGATGACGGACGCGTAGTGCAAAGCAATTTCCATGACTACTCGATGCTAAGTTTGAGCGAAACGCCGGAAATTGAAGTGCATATTGTCGCCTCGGAGGCCGCGCCTACAGGGGTGGGTGAACCCGGGCTGCCGCCTTTGGCTCCGGCACTAGCCAATGCCGTATTTGCGGCCACGGGACAGCGATTGCGCGAATTACCGCTAAAACTTGCCTAGCGCCGACAGAGCGTCACCCTTAAACGTCCGCTAGCCGGTCACTACCGAGTACAGGATGCACATGACGGAATTGCATTACCCTTTCGACGTAATACCAGAGCCGGGTGATTGGTTGGCAGTAGGCGACGGCATCTACTGGTTGCGTATGAGCCTGCCGATGGCCTTGGACCACATAAATTTGTATGTACTGGAGGATGAAGACGGCTGGTGGATAATCGACACCGGTATGGGACTGGATTCGACGCAGCTGTCGTGGGATAAGCTGTTTGCGGGAAAGATGAGTGCCAAGCCTGTTAAAGGGGTGATTGTCACGCATATGCATCCCGACCACGTTGGTCAGGCGGGGTGGCTCTGCGACAAGTGGCGGGTACCCCTTTACATGAGTTTTGGTGAGTACTATAACGCCCGCGCATTTTCGACCATGGCCCGCGACACCATGGCATGGACTGCTCGGGAGTATTACCACCAGTCCGGGTTAACTACCGACTATCTGGACCAGATGCGAGCCAAGTTTCGTGGTTTTGGCTCTATTGTTGAACCGATTCCCATGGCCTTCACCCGCTTGCAAGAGGGCGACACACTGTCGATTGGTGGTCGTGAGTGGCAGGTGATGATTGGCAGCGGTCATTCTCCGGAGCACGTTTGTCTATTTAATGCTCGCGACAAACTGCTGATTTCCGGCGACCAGATAATACCAAGAATAACCAGTAATATCAGCGTGATGCCTGCTGAACCTAATGCAAATCCTCTAAAAAATTGGTTTGATTCGCTAGCCCGCTTCCAACGCGATTTGCCTGAAGATACGTTGGTCTTCCCCGCTCATAACACGCCCTTTACCGGTGTGCAGGCGCGGCTTCGCTATTTGGTTGAGCATCACGAGGATCACTTGCAGGCCGTTGAAGAGGCCTGTGTAACACCGCGCACGGCTGTAGATATGTTACCGGTATTGTTCTCCCGCGAAATCGACTCCTCGCAAATGAGTTTGGCATTGGGAGAGGCGGTGGCCCACCTCAACTATCTGGTGAAAGCCGGTCGCCTTGTTCGCGAACTGGATGCACAGGGCGTTTACGTGTATACCGTTGTAGACAAAAGCGTATCGGAGCGCTGCGGGCGTTCTCACAATAAAGATACCGCGCCCATGGAGGTTTAGCCGTGACAGACGACTGCATTTTTTGCAAGATCGTAGCTGCACAAGCCGAGGCCTATAAAATATATGAAGACGAGCGCTTGCTCGTCTTTTTGGATTTATTTCCTGCGAGTTCCGGACACTGTCTCATCATAACCAAGCGACACAGTGACGATATTTTTAGCGCTGAGCCTGACGATATTGCCGCCGTTGCAGCACTCTCGGTGCCGCTTGCTCGCGCGATCGACAGCGTTACCGGCTGCGACGGTTTAGGGGTGTTTCAACTGAATCGGGCGGCTGCAGGCCAGACTGTGTTTCACTACCACATGCACTTGGTGCCACAAACGAGTGGTGTCGCCATCAGCATGCACGGTCGGGCCATGGGCGAGGATGGGGAGCTGGCGGCGATGGCAGGTGCTTTGACTGCAGCTTTGAGTAAGGAGCTTGAGTTGGCGGGAGTAGCACTATGAAGCGGCGCGATATCATCAAAATGAGTGATTCTGAAGTCGCGCGTTTTATAGGGGCGCAGAAAAATGTGCAGATTGCCACCCTGGGTCGGGATGGCTGGCCGCATCTTACTACCCTGTGGTTTGCTCTCGATGAGGGTGAGGTCGTCCTGGAAACGTTCACCAAGTCGCAGAAAGTAAAAAACCTGGAACGTGATAACCGAATTACCGCACTATTTGAGAGCGGCAGCGAGTACGAAGAGCTGCGTGCCGTGGTAATTTATGGTCGCGCAGAGCTCATTCGTGACCCGGAAGAAGTGCATCGCCTGCATATGTCGGTATTGCTAAGAAATAACAGCCGGGATTATCCCGAAGAGATGCTGGTAGACGC
>JBFJTG010000068.1:0-16919 GCA_041625575.1 Litorivivens sp. | reverse complement strand
ACAAATTTACCTCGGGCATTGCGCAGCTCCCGCAGGTTTGAATATATCCAGCAAGGAAGCCGCCAACATGATGAGTAAGCCGCCGTAAAACAAAGGCGTGCTCCAACTATAGGACCATAGCGGATAAAGCACAGCCAAGACGATGGCGGGACCACTGATGGCCAATAAAGCGCGCAAATAGTTGCGATGTCTAAAGGTGTTAAATACTGCGAGCAAGAGCGCCGCGCCTGCGAGCAGGGGCAGTATTTGATTAATCAACATCCCTTCAAATTGACTCTAAAATCCCAGGCCGAGAACGGCAGCCAGGGAACCGAGAGCAGGGAAGCAAGCGGCACAGCCAAAGGCGGCCAGTATTACACCAAGGCGCGGTAAAATTTCGATGAGTGAGGCACGCTGCATAATCATTTCCTTTTTGAGCCAAAGGAAACCGAGCTTAAGCCCTAGACTGCGCTACAGGGTCAAGCGCAGGGAATAATCAGCTTAAGCCGTATAGACCAGCAAGCCGAGATAGGCCGCGTACAGCATAACGAGAAGGCCGCCTTCCCAGCGCTGGATGCGTCGCCTGTCGCCGCGAAAACTGTAGGCCGTGATAAACAACAAGACAGACAAGCCGAGCATGACGGGGTAGTCGCGACTCAGCACCTCAGGATCAACAGGCCCGGGGGCGATCACGCCGGGCAGGGCCATAACTCCCAATAAATTGAATAGGTTGGAACCCAGTACATTGCCCAGTGCAATATCGTGTTCGTTTTTACGCACCGCAGCGACCGAGGCCGCAAGCTCGGGCAAGCTGGTGCCGATGGCGACAATGGTCAAACCAATCACCAATTCACTGATGCCCAATGCCATTGCAATATCTACCGCGGCCCAGACCATCAAGCGCGCCGACAGTAGCAAGACGATAAAGCCGACAAGCAACCAGCCCATCGCTGCCGCCAGGCTCATTTCTTTTTCCAGCGACTCCTCGAACTCCGCCACTAAGGCGTCGTCACCACCGTGCTTGGCTTCCCACAACTGACGCAATATCACGGCGGCAAAGCCCGCCAGCAAGAGGCCACCATCAAACTGACTCAGCTCGCCATCGCGCAGCAAGAGATAGCCCACAAGCATGACAAGAATGAGAAGGGGAATTTCGCGAAACAAAATTTTCGATCGCACTTCAAGCGGCGCAACCAGCGCAGTAATGCCGAGAATCAAACCGATATTGGTGATATTCGAGCCCAGCGCATTACCCACTGAAAGGCCGGCCTTACCCTGGAAGGCAGCAATAGCAGAAACCAGCATTTCCGGCGCGGAAGTTCCTATGCCAACGACCAGAATACCGATAACCAGCGGTGAGACACCCAGTATTCTGGCACTTGCGGATGCGCCGATGACAAAACGGTCGGCGCTCCAAACCAGTGCTATCAGGCCGACGATCAGCCCCGCTATCTGCAAAATCAAAAGTCTGCTTCCTTTCGGGTCAGTTGAATAATCAGGTTTCAGGAATCAGTTTTGTTAAGCGATTCTCGGATAAGTTCTATTACCGGCCCGGTCTCGGGCCGGATGCCGCGCCAGATACAAAATGACTCCGCGGCTTGCTCAACCAGCATGCCCAGGCCATCCGATACGGCCCAGGCCGCTTCACCGGCGGCCCAGTGCATAAAAGGGGTCGCACTGGCAGCGTACATCATGTCGTAACAACAGGCGCTATCGGCGAGCAGCTGCGGTGGCAGCGGCGGCAACTCGCCACTCATGCTGGCACTGGTGCCATTGATGACAATGTCGAACTGGCTGCCGGCGAGCCCGTCGTAACTGCAACCACGAACCTCGCCGAGCTCAGCAAATTCACGCGCCAAATTGCGCGCCTTATCGACGGTGCGGTTGGCAACAACCACGTGAGAGGGCTTGCGCGCCAGAATCGGGCCAAGAATGCCGCGAACCGCGCCGCCGGCTCCCAAAATCAAGACCCTGCGTCCACTGACTTCCCAAGCCAGATTCTCGAGCATGTCGCGCACAATGCCAGCACCGTCGGTATTGTCGCCGTAGATCGTGCCATCGTCTTGTAAGGCCAGGGTATTGACGGCACCAGCACGACGGGCACGATCGCTGAGGATATCAGCGTAGCGAAAAGCATCGAGCTTGCAGGGCACGGTGATATTGAGGCCTTTACCGCCGTTGGCAAAAAAACGACGGGCGGACTCCTCAAACAAACCATCCTCAACCAAGTGAGTTCGATACACCATATCCTGCCCGCATTGACGGGCAAAAGCGGCGTGTATTTCGGGAGACTTGCTATGTCTGATGGGATTGCCAAACACGGCGTACTGATCGCTACTGGACATAATAAATGTGGCCTGCTTGCCGGCTGCGCCTACAGCCAATTTCTGGGCTTGAGATAATGGTCGTACAGTTCAGCTTCGGCGCTGTCTTTTTTCGGGGCCCAATTATACTCCCAGCGCGCAAGCGGTGGCAGTGACATCAATATGGATTCGGTGCGACCGCCACTTTGCAGTCCGAACAAGGTACCTCGATCAAACACCAGATTGAATTCGACATAGCGACCGCGCCGGTAAAGCTGGAATTCGCGCTCACGCACGCCCCAGTCCATATCCTGGCGACGCATGGCAATAGGCAGATACGCGGGTAAAAAGGCGTCGCCTACGCTGCGCATAAAAGCAAAACTCTTTTCAAAGCCCGGCTCGTTAAGATCGTCAAAAAACAACCCGCCAACGCCGCGAGTTTCGTCGCGGTGCTTAAGATAAAAATACTCATCGCACCACTTTTTATAGCGCGAATAAACATCATCGCCAAAGGGCGCGCAGGCATCGTGTGCGGTTTGATGCCAGTGGCGGCAGTCGTCCTCAAAGGGGTAGAAAGGCGTGAGATCGAAGCCGCCACCAAACCACCACACCGGCTCTTCGCCGGGCTTCTCGGCAACAAAAAAACGAACATTGGCGTGAGCGGTGGGGATATAGGGGTTTTCCGGATGAATTACCAGTGATACCCCCATAGCCTGATAGGATCGTCCGGCCAATTCGGGTCGATGCGCGGTGGCAGAGCCGGGCATATTGTCGCCGCTAACGTGGGAAAAGTTCACTCCGCCTTTTTCGATCACAGCGCCGTTGGTGATTACCCGACTGCGGCCTCGTTCCCAGGCATCTTCAATAAATAAGGCACTGCCATCCAGCCCTTCCAACTCGCTGCATATGTGATCTTGCAGCTGCAGCAAATAGTTTTTAACCGCCTGAATATCCACCATTACTCCCGAAAGGTCTTGCCGGTGAGAACATCGATAATCCGGCTAGGACGCAGTTCACCACCAGTGGCTCCCGCCAGATAGTAGTCCACGGCCCCGCCAAAATACCGCCGCGCCTGCAGCGCCGTCAAAGCCGGAGCCGCACCCGCAGGGTTCGCTGAGGTCGAGATCAGGGGGCCTTTAACCAAACGAGATACTTCACGCGTTAGCGGGTGCTTACTGACCCGAATGGCGACGGAATTATGGGAGCCGCGAACCCATTCCGGCGACCAGCCTTCGGGGTCAGGCACCACAAAGGTAACCGGACCAGGCCACGACTCGCGCATATGGGTCCGCTGGCTGAGGCTCAGGGGGGCAAGCAGAGGTTCAAAGCACTGTTCGTCGTGGGCGACCAGAATCAGGCCTTTGGCCGGATGGCGCTGCTTGGCCTCCAAAAGCCGAGCCACCGCCGCGGGAAATTGAGGCAGGCAGGCGAGCCCCCATACCGCTTCGGTGGGGTGGGCAATCAAACCGCCTGCCAACAGGCAATCTGCGGCTCGCCGCAAGCGGAACACCGGACCCTTGGTCAATTTGCTAAGCCTGCCGACGCTTTAGCAGTGCAGCGTCTCTGGCGATAGGCCCAAGCGAGGTCAATTTTGCGTCAAAGCGACGACCAGGCTCGGAAAAAATTTCAACGGATGCTTCCAAAACCGGCAAGTTGGAATCCGAGCCTATCGGAACAGCTACGAACGGCTTGCGCATTTCAAAGCCTCCATTTTCGGCAATCGCCGATTGCGGGAAAGCGCGGAAAATACCGGAGGCCAGCCCTTATTGCAAGCCCGGCACCGGTAAAGCCCTATCGGCAGCGCAACCAACACGCGCCCTGTTGTTCAACCCAGCCGTCCAACTCCAGCGCCATAAGTTTCGGCAGTAGTTCTTCTACCGCGATACCCAAAGTCTGGGACAGTGAATCGAGAGCTTGAGGCTCGTAGGGCAGGACTTCAAGCAACTGCGCTGCAAGGCTGTCCAGTGAAGCGCTTAGTCCGGAAGTTTCATCTGAAGGGGTGCCCCGGTCTTCCAACACCGGCGGCAGCCATCCTACCCACGCCTCGACAATGTCCTCAACACTTTCAACCAGACAGGCACCCTCGCGAATCAGCCGATGACAACCTCGAGCCTGGGGATTGTGAATGGATCCCGGAATCGCAAACACTTCGCGCCCCTGCTCAAGAGCAAAACGCGCTGTAATCAGGGAGCCGCTGCGCACCGCCGCCTCCACCACCAACACACCCAAGCTCAAACCGCTAATCACACGGTTGCGCTGCGGGAACTGTTCGCGGCGGGGCGGACTACCCGGAGGAAACTCTGAAAGCAGGAGGCCCTGCGCAGCGACTTCGTGATAAAGCTCTTCATTGCGGCGCGGATAAATTTGATCTATACCGGTCCCCAGAACGGCAATGGTTTTACCCTGGGCGCGCAGCGCACCCCGGTGACTGGCTGCGTCAACACCATAAGCCAAGCCGCTGGTAATGCACAAACCGCGAGCTGCCAACGCCTGGGCAAAAGACGAAGCCAAATCAATGCCGCTGCGCGAAGCGTGCCGACTACCGACCATGGCCAGTTGAGGCATGGCCAGCAGACATGAATCACCCGCAAGATAAAGTAGCGGCGGCGGGTCGGGAATTTCAGCGAGCAAAGCCGGGTAGTCCTCACTTGCCAGGCTGAGTAGCGAACCGCCGATCGCATCCAGCACCTGCGCTTGCGCAAGAACACGATCTTCCGACTGACTATCTGCACCGCGACAATAGCGCTCTCGCGCCTGTAACCACTGTGGGCTTACGCCGGCGCTCAGGCAGTGGCTGTCTTCCAGCCTTAGTATATTGAAAGGGTCGGCAGATTGCGCGATTAGCTTGCGCAAAGCCTTGCGGGAGAGCCCGGGCCATTGCGAGAGCAACAGCCACAACTGGGTCGTCGATAACGTCGAGTGGCGCGTTACCATAACAACATCCCTGTCGTTCAGACGGCACTTCCTGTGCCGATTAATACTTATCGCTAGTGAATCAGCCGGGGTTTCTCACCTTGTCGCCAACGCGCACTGCCTGTGTGGCACTGAGCACAACCGCATAAGCCACTTTCTCGTAGCTGCGAAAAACCATCAGCACGCCAGCTTCAGTGTCGGGTACACGCACGAGTTCTTCAGCGATTTCGTCTCGAACCAACTCGCCGCGCTGGTATATGCTCAGCACGTCGCCGGATTTAAGCCCGTTGCGTTCACCCCGGTTCAAAATGACCACGTCCATACTGCCAACCTGGCTGACACCGCCTTCTACCGCCATGATTTCGCCCTCAACATCGGTGTCGGGGGCTTTGGGTTCAAAGCGCGGTTTTAGCGAGCGGTCCTCTTGCGGCATCAGGCGATCACCGCGACGGATTTCCTGGTTGCTGCGATTGATCTGCAGGGTTGCAATGCCCTTGTCCAGCGAAAGGCGCTTGCCAGCGCCCACATCGCGGGCTTGCACACCTAGCAGTTCACCCGTTTCCGGATCCTGGAAGGTCTGACCGCGCCGGTAAATTCCATAGACCGAGTCTTCGCCAAATTCGCCTCTGGCATAGAGCGTATCACCGGCGCCGGTCACAATATGACCCTCCCGGCCACTCAACACGTAGGGTGCACGCTCAAGCGTATCGAGGTCAACGACACGGCTATTGCTGAGGAAGGGACCGATAACATCCAGCGAAATGGCAGGAATCGCCTGCTGCAAATCGGCAATGCGCATTTTCGGGCTGAGTTTTACATCGCGGTTTTCAACGGTTTTGGTCGCGATCGATTTAACCAGACGCGGCTTACCATCAACCCAGATAAGGTAAAGGATATCGCCAGGGTAAATCAGGTGGGGGTCGTCGAGCTGCTGGTTGTAGTGCCACAATTCCGGCCACAACCAGGGGTCCTCCAGAAAGATCGTCGAGATTCTCCACAGGGTGTCGCCTTTTTGGACCACATAGGTTTTGGGGTGATCTTCCTTCAGTGCCAGCACATCGGCCAGCGCCGCCGGCGCCGGGAGCCATAGGAGCAGCCCAAAAGACAGTGCAAAGCCCATCAGCAAACGTTTCATATTTTTATCCTCAAGCGACCGGCAAGCCTCTGCGGTCACGCAACAAATCCCGCGCCAAACTGCCGATCTGGCGACCAGCGCTGTGATATAATACCCTGTCGCTATTAAGTTAGCATATTTTCAGCTAATTATTCTTGCTGATCATAATCTTAGCAGCAAGAGCTAGAAAATCACGACAACTTGGTCACAAAGACTCAACACAAGGTAATGAGCGGCAGCTGTTAGGCGCAGCGACCGGCGAGTGAAACCTCAGGCACAAGCAAAGCGATGATACTGGACATACTTGAATTCCCCGACCCACGGTTGCGAACCGTGGCAAAACCTGTAAAACAGGTTGATGAACGCATCCGCACCCTGATCGATGATATGTTTGAAACCATGTACGACGCGCCCGGTATCGGCCTTGCTGCCAGTCAGGTGGACGTGCACGAACAGGTGATCGTCATCGATACCAGCGAAGATCGCAGCGAGCCGCGCGTGTTCATCAACCCGGAAATTACCGTGCTCGACGACGAACTGGGCAGCTACGACGAAGGCTGCCTCTCGATCCCCGGCTTTTACGAAAGCGTCGATCGTCCCACCCACATACGCGTAAAAGCACTAGACAGAGACGGCAATGAGTTCGAGGAAATTCCCAGTGGCGTACTTGCCGTGTGTATCCAGCATGAAATGGATCACCTGCTCGGCAAGCTCTTTGTTGATTACCTGTCACCCCTCAAGCGCAATCGCATTCGCAGCAAACTCGAAAAACAGCAACGCCAAGCAGCCTCGTAGTTGATGGACATGAAGCCGCCGCTGCGCCTGATTTTCGCGGGCACACCAGAGTTCGCCGCCAGGCACCTCAAGGCCTTGCTGGATGCTGGCCACACCATCGCAGCTGTTTACAGCCAACCTGACCGCCCGGCCGGGCGCGGCAAAAAACTGCAGGCGAGCCCGGTTAAACAGCTCGCCCTGGAACACGGCCTAACGGTTTATCAGCCCCTCAATTTCAAGGCCCCTGAGGCCCTCGCTGAATTACAGGCCCACCAGGCGGATTTAATGGTCGTGGTCGCCTACGGTTTGATTCTGCCGCAGGCTGTACTCGATGCCCCCAGACTGGGCTGCATCAATGTGCATGCCTCTTTGCTGCCACGCTGGCGCGGTGCCGCGCCCATCCAGCGCGCCATCGAAGCCGGTGACGCTGAAACCGGCGTTACCATCATGCAAATGGAAGCCGGACTCGACACCGGCCCCATGCTGCTAAAAACAAGCTGCGCAATCAGCGATCAAGACAGCGCCGCCAGCCTGCACGATAAACTGGCAGAGCAGGGCGGACCAGCCCTCGTGAGTGCAATCGCCTCACTGGCCCAAGGCGAGCTTATTGCCGAGACACAGGACGACGCTCTCACTTGTTACGCGCCGAAGATAACCAAGGAAGAGGCGGAAATTAACTGGCAGGACAGCGCTGCCACGCTGTGCCGGAAAATCCGCGCCTTTAATCCTTTTCCCGTCAGCTATACCTATCTCGGTGAGGACCGCCTGAAAATTCAGAGCGCCAAAGCTCTGGATGCGCAGGGCGAGCCCGGCTTTATCCTGCGCGCCGACGCCGAGGGCATAGTGGTTGCCTGCGGTCAGGGCGCCATTCAAATTACCGAACTGCAGTTACCCGGAGCCCGCGCCATGTCAGCCAAAGAATTGCTTAACGCCCGCGCCGAGCGTTTTGCCAGCGGTACAGTGCTGGGCCGCCAAAATGTTGGGCAAAACTAGTGCCTGAAGTCCGCGCAGCAGCTGCGCGCTGCCTGCAAGCCGTTGTGAACGGTCAATCCTTATCCCGCGAGCTACCCAAAGCCGAAAAGAAACTCAAGCCGGACCAAAGGCCCTTACTGCGCGAACTTTGCTACGGCAGCCTGCGGCAGTTTTGGCGGCTGGAGGCACTGGCCGGACAATGCCTGAGCAAACCCTTCAAAGAAAAAGACGAAGATATCCTGATGCTGTTATGTCTGGGCATCTACCAACTCGACTATATGCGGATTCCCCCACACGCCGCCATCAATACCACGGTCAACGCCAGTAAAAGCCTGCGCAAGGAGTGGGCCAAGGGCCTGACCAATGCCGTGCTGCGGCGCTTTCAGCGCGAGCGCGAGACCTTGCTCGCAGACCTGACACCACCGGAAGCCTGCGCCCACCCGGAATGGCTGTACGAGGCCATCCACGCCGCGTGGCCCGGCGAGGCCGACGCCATTCTCGAGGCTAACAATCAACACCCGCCGCTGTGCCTGCGCAACAACATTCGCAGCCAAAGCCGCAAGGACTACCTGCTCGCCCTGAAAACAGCCGACATTGAAGCCACAGCCTGCGATTTTGCCCCCGAGGGTATTCGCCTGACCCGGGCCGTCGACGTACTAGCCCTGCCAGGATTTGCCGAAGGCAGTGTCAGCGTTCAGGACGAGTCAGCTCAGCTCTGCGCCGACATTCTGCGCCCCGGCCCGGGCATGCGCGTACTCGACGCTTGCGCTGCACCCGGCGGCAAGAGCTGCCATTTGCTTGAATATCAGCCGGAGTTGGCGCTTACTTGCATCGATGTTGACGGATCGAGACTCGAACGTGTGCAAGAGAATCTGTCGCGACTGAAATTGAAGGCCCGATTGCTCACGGGCGATGCGGCCAAACCGGAAAGTTGGTGGGACGCTCAAGCCTTTGATCAGATTCTCCTGGACGCTCCCTGTTCCGCCACCGGGGTCATTCGTCGCAACCCGGATATCAAAATACATCGCCGCGCCAGTGATATTCCCGCGCTGGCCGACACCCAGCTCAACCTGCTCAAAGCCCTGTGGCCGACGCTGAAATCCGGCGGCCAGCTACTGTATGCCACTTGCTCCATATTGCCTGCTGAAAACGAGCAGGTCATCGAGCGCTTTCTCAACCAGCAAAGCGACGCCACCCACCAAAGCATTGACGCGGACTGGGGCCTCGCACGCCCTTACGGCCGCCAGCTATTTCCGCGCAACGACAAGCACGACGGTTTCTACTACGCTTTATTGATCAAGGCCTAACCCCCATAAGGGCTAAGCCCTGAAAATAAAGCTTGAATAATCAGGGACACGGGTTAACAACTTAAGGCGATGCGCCTACAATCGCCCGTATATCACAGCGGCGCTTGCAACTAATGAAAATAATCATACTGGGGGCAGGGCAGGTCGGCGGCACACTCGCAGCAAACCTTGCCAGTGAGCACAACGACATAACCGTGGTCGACTACGACGCCGAGCGCTTGCAACAGCTTCAGGACAAACTCGACATTGGCACCGTCACGGGCGCCGCCTCCCACCCGGACGTGCTGCGGCGCGCCGGTGCGGACGATGCCGACATGTTGATTGCAGTGACCAGCAGCGACGAAATCAATATGGTCGCCTGTCAGATCGCCTACTCCATGTTTCGCACCCCAACCAAGATTTCCCGTATACGCTCCAGCGCCTACCTCAGTCACGACAATTTGTTTAGCGACGATGCCGTGCCCATCGACGTGATCATCAGCCCGGAAGAGCTGGTCACGCGCTATATCATGCGCCTGCTGCAATACCCGGGCTCTTTACAAGTACTGGATTTTGCCGACGGCAAAGTGCAGCTCGTCGCCGTCAAAGCCTATTACGGCGGCCCGATGGTTGGCGTCGAGTTGCAGGAAATTCGCAAGCACATGCCCAAGGTCGACACCCGGGTCGCCGCCATATTCCGCCGCGGCGAGGCGATACTGCCCAAGGGCGATACGGTGGTGGAAGCCGGCGACGAGGTCTTTTTCCTAGCAGCGAAAGATCACATTTTGCCGGTTATGTCGGAATTGCGCCGACTCGATGAGGCTTACAAAAGGATCATGATTGCCGGCGGCGGCAATATTGGCGAACGTCTGGCACGGGCCATCGAACACCGCTACTCAGTCAAAATCATCGAGCAAAACTATGCGCGCTGCCGCGTCTTGTCAGAGCAGCTAAGCAAGGCCGTGGTGCTTCACGGCGAAGCCTCCGACCACGAACTGCTCGCCTCGGAAAATATCGACAATATCGATGTTTTTTGCGCCCTGACCAACGACGATGAAGCCAACATCATGAGTTCGCTGCTGGCCAAGCGCATGGGCGCAAAAAAGGTCATCACCCTCATTACCAATCCCGCCTACGTCGATCTGGTGCAGGGCATCGAAATCGATATCGCTCTGTCTCCCCAGCAAATCACCATTGGCAGCTTGCTGGCCCACGTGCGGCGCGGTGACATATCCAATGTGCACTCCTTGCGGCGTGGCGCCGCTGAAGCCCTCGAAGTTATCGCTCACGGCGATAACCGCTCATCGAAAGTGGTAGGGCGACGCCTCGACGAAATCGATCTGCCCGAGGGTGTCACCATTGGCGCCATCGCACGCGGCGAGGAAGTCATGATTGCGCACAGTCACATCGTAGTCGAAGCGGAGGATCACCTCGTGCTCTTCCTTGTCGACAAAACCAAAATCAAGGAAGTGGAACGCCTGTTTCAGGTCGGTTTCACCTTCTTCTAACGCACGCGGCTTACGCTATGCATTTCGCTGTTATTGCCCGTATTATCGGCATGCTACTGATGGTCTTCAGCCTCACCATGCTGGTGCCCGCGGTGGTATCCGTCGTTGCGCAAGACGGCGCCGGCGGAGCCTTTCTAACCGCGTTTATCCTGTGCTTTTCCTGCGGCGCCATTATGTGGCTATTTGTCCGCCGCGCCCACAGCGAACTCAATATCCGCGACGGCTTTCTCGTTGTCTCGCTATTCTGGACGGTACTAGGGGGTTTTGGTTCGCTGCCGTTTCTGCTCGCCGAGGGTATTCAGTTGTCCTTGAGTGACGCTGTTTTTGAATCGATTTCCGGCCTCACCACCACTGGCGCCACGGTCATTACCGGTCTGGATGAGCTGCCGGTTTCAATCCTCTTTTATCGCCAGCTGCTACAGTGGCTGGGCGGCATCGGTATTGTCGTTATCGCGGTGGCGATATTGCCAATACTGGGCATCGGGGGCATGCAGCTCTATCGCGCAGAAACGCCTGGGCCGGTAAAAGACAGCAAGTTAACGCCACGTATCACCGGCACAGCCAAAGCGCTGTTCCTGATCTATGTCTATCTCACAATTGCCTGCACCGTCGCCTACTGGTTGGCAGGCATGAGCGCTTTCGACGCCATCTGCCACGCATTTTCCACTGTCGCCATTGGCGGCTTTTCAACCCACGACGCCAGCCTTGGCTACTTCGACAATGCCAACATTCTGATTATTGCCTCGGTGTTTATGTTGCTCGCAGGTATCAATTTTGGCGTGCATTTTTTCGCCTGGCGCACCAAGCGCGTCTATCACTATTTCCGCGATTCGGAAACACGCTTCTATCTTCTGGGCGTTTTTCTGTGCGCAGCGATCGTGGTTGCCTATCTGCGCTACAGCAATACTTACGACGCCCAGCAAAGCCTGCTGCTCGGCATATTCCACACCATATCCATCGCCACCACGACCGGATTTGCGGCCGCCGATTTTTCAGCCTGGCCCGCATTTTTACCGGTCATGCTGATACTCATGTCCTTTATGGGCGGCTGTGGCGGCTCTACCGCTGGCGGGATCAAGGTAGTGCGCATCATGCTAATCGCAAAGCAGGGTGTGCGTGAATTGAAGCAGCTGATCCACCCAAGCGCCGTTATCCCCCTGAAAGTCGGCAGCAAGCGGGTTGATGCCAAGGTGGTGAGCGCCGTGTGGAGTTTCTTCGCTGTTTACATGTTCTCCTTCTTGCTCATTCTACTGGCCTTAATGGCCTGCAATATGGACTACCCCACAGCCTTCTCCGCGACCTCGGCGACACTCAATAATCTTGGTCCGGGCCTGGGCGATGTTTCGGCCCACTACGGCGACGTGACCCGACCGGCAAAATGGATTCTGTGCTACGCCATGCTGCTCGGACGCCTTGAAATCTTCACCCTGCTCGTCCTGTTTACACCGGCCTTCTGGCGGCACTGATGCCATCGCAAGCGGATCAAGAGCAACGCTGGGATACCAAATACGCGCAAGCCAAGCCCCTCACAAGCGCGGCGGCTTGCGAGGTATTGCGCGGCAACCTCCGCCTTCTGCCGCAGCAGGGACGGGCGCTCGACATAGCCTGCGGGCTCGGTGCCAACGCCCTGTTACTGGCCGAACGTGGTCTGCAAGTCACGGCCTGCGATATCTCGGCGGTAGGTCTCGGTATTTTGCAAGAAGCCGCCCAATCCTCGAATTTAATCATCACCTCCGAGCAGCGCGATATCGAACGCGAGGGACTGGGAGAAGGGCAATTTGAGGTAATCTGCGTCAGCCGATACCTGCATCGGCCACTCTGCACTGATATTGCCCGCGCCCTGAAACCCGGCGGCTTGCTGTTCTATCAGACCTTTTGCGAGAGCAAACCCGCGGGAATCGGACCGAGCAGCTGCAATTTCATCCTCCGGACAAATGAGCTGCTGTCGCTGTTTTCGGGGCTCACACTGCGTTACTACGCCGAATTTGGCCAGCTCGGCGACCTGTCGATCGGCAATCGCAATGAGGCCCTCTACATCGGCCAGCGTCCAGTCACCTAGCACCAAAGCTTTCCCGCAAATCCAGCGCTGTCATCATTTCGTAATGTATTGAAAAGTTAAGGCTTTATTTCGCTGCTATACTCTGTTGTGGCATAGTTCGCTCCTAATAATTAGAACAGAACCTGTTCGCGTGTGAGGTATTTGTATTGCTTTTACGACCGTGGCTGCTTGTCATTGGCGTCCCGCTTATTTTTGGCAGTGTTGCACTGTTGTTTTTCACGCCGCTTGCCGCAGCAATAATCGCCCTGGCCTCCACCGCTATCAGCTCGTACTCGCTGATTCGCCAAATGCTTTATCAACAAAGGCGTGCCGACAAACACAAGGCCGGACTCAAACAGTTAATCTATGGGCTGGAGCACAGCCCGCAAGCCATTCTGTTCACTACAGCTGAGGGATTAATCGAGTTCGCCAATGGCAATTTTTACGAACTGATAGGCCGCAGCGGGGAAAATTTGGCGGGCAAAGACCTGCGTGAATACAAAGATCTGGGCGTGCCCTCAACCCTGTTTGGCGACGTGACCGAAGCCGTAACCCGCGGCGAAGCATGGCACGGTGAACTCTATTTCGAAAAGGCACCACCGGCAGGTCGGCACACGGTCGCCACCTGTAAACCCATATTCAATTCGCAAGGTGAATTCAGTTTCGTGCTCACCCTGATCGACGATATCAGCGACGAAAAAGTGTTCACCCAAAGGTTAGTCACCAACGCCAAATACGACGCAGCAACGGGCCTGCCCAACCGCCTTAGCAGCATAGAAAGGCTGGAACAGGCCGTACTGGCCGCCAAGTCACGCGAAAGCGATTTCACCCTCATTCTGGTCAACCTTGATCGTTTCAAACTACTCAACGATTCACTGGGGCACAGCGAAGGCGACAAAATTTTGAACGAGGTTGCCGGGCGCCTGCGCAATGCTATACCCGCGAGCGACTTTATCGGCTGTCTGGGCGGCGACAAGTTTCTGATACTTTTACAAAGCCAGCGCGATGAAGCCGCAACCCGAACCGTGCTCGCCCTTAAAAAGTCGCTCGAAGGAGCTTTCCACTCCACCAGCCAGGACTTAAAGATCACCGCCAGTATCGGCATGAGCACGTTTCCGGACGATGCTGACAATGCAGCGGACTTGCTGCGCAATGCCGAATCTGCCATGTATAGCGCACGCGAACGGGGCGGCGACAGCTTTTATCGCTATCGCCATGACAGCGACAACCGCGCCGCCGGCCGCCTGGCGCTAGAAACCCATCTACGCCACGCGATTGATCGCGGCGAGCTATCGCTGGCCTACCAGCCCGTTATTTCACTGGCGGAAAACCGACTGGTCGGTGCCGAAGCGCTCCTGCGCTGGCGCAATAGCGAGCTGGGCAACCCGGGCCCGGACAAGTTCATCCCCATCGCAGAAGAAACAGGCCTCATCATCCCCATCGGCGATTGGGTGCTCGACCAAGCCTGCATGCAGGCGAAACAGTGGCAGGACGAGGGTGACGACGACTTTGTTATTGCCGTGAATATCTGCGCCAAGCAATTCGAAAAAGGCCACATTCTCGCGGCCGTGGAAAGCGCCCTGCATAAATCCGGATTGCCCGCAAAATGTCTGGAACTCGAAATGACCGAGCGCCTGCTGCTGCGCAATGATCGCGAAACTCAAAGCATATTGGCGCAGCTAAAGGAGATCGGCGTTAGGCTGACACTGGATGACTTTGGCACCGGCTACGCTTCGCTCAGTTACTTAAAGCAGTACCCCTTTGATGTCCTGAAAATTGACCGCAGCTTTATCATGGACTGCCAATACTCCGAAGAAAGCCAATCACTAATCCGCGCGATTATCAGCATGGCTCACTCGCTGAATATGAAAGTGATCGGTGAGGGCGTTGAACAGCTTGAACAACGCCGGCTGCTGCGCGCCAGCAACTGCGACATGGCTCAAGGCTTTTTGTTCACAGCGGCCATTAACGCAGACCGCTTCACCCGCTGGGCCGATCAATATCGGCAACTGCAGAGCACCTCATCCACCTAGAGTGCGCCCAACTTGCCACGATAGACCCGGGTTGACAGCGAACACCTTCGCGACGAGCCCATAGTAGCGTTATAATTGCGCCCTTTTGCACAAGCAACAGGTGGGCTACACGTGAGCAAGGCTGTGAACAAGGCTGATGTCAGTACATTTCAAGGGCTGATTCTGGCGCTACAACACTTTTGGGCAGAGCGTGGCTGCGTGCTATTGCAACCACTGGACATGGAGGTGGGTGCCGGTACCTTCCACCCCGGCACCTTTCTGCGCGCCATCGGCCCCGAAACCTGGAATGCAGCCTACGTGCAGCCCTGCCGACGGCCAACAGATGGCCGCTATGGCGAAAACCCCAACCGCCTGCAGCACTACTACCAGTTTCAGGTGGTATTAAAACCCTCGCCGCTGGATATTCAGGACATTTATCTGGACTCCCTGCGCCACCTCGGTATTGATCCCGCCATTCACGATATTCGTTTTGTCGAAGACAACTGGGAATCTCCCACACTCGGTGCCTGGGGCTTGGGCTGGGAAGTCTGGCTGAACGGCATGGAAGTAACCCAGTTCACCTACTTCCAGCAAGTGGGCGGCCTTGAGTGCTTCCCCGTGACCGGGGAGATCACCTACGGTCTCGAACGCATCGCCATGTACCTGCAAGGCGTGGACAGCATTTACGACCTCGTCTGGACCAATGGCCCCGATGGACCCGTGACCTACGGTGATGTGTTTCATCAAAACGAAGTAGAAATGTCCCGCTTCAATTTTGAAGAAGCCGATGTCGAGCACTTGTTCAAGCAGTTCGACCACTGCGAAGCACAAAGTCAGGATTTGATCGAAAAAGGGCTGCCACTACCCGCGTATGAAATGGTGATGAAGGCCTCCCATGCCTTTAATTTACTCGATGCCCGTCACGCCATTTCCGTCACCGAGAGACAGCGCTTTATTCTTCGCGTACGGGGCCTTGCCCGCGCCGTGGCACAAGCCTATTTTGATACGCGCAAGGCGATGGGCTTTCCGCTTGCTCCCGAAGCGCTGCGCAAGGAAGTCCTTGCTGCGCAAGCGGACGCTTCACAGGAGGCCAAAGCATGACGTCACAAGTGAGCAAGCAACGCGATTTATTAATTGAAATTGGCACCGAAGAACTGCCGCCCAAGGCACTCAAGAGTTTGTCGCAAGCATTTGGCGCCAGCATCGCCGATCAGTTCAAAGCCGAGAATCTTGGCTTTAGCGACTCCGAAATCTTTGCGACACCGCGCCGGCTCGCGATATTGCTTCGGCAGCTCGACGAGCAGGCACCGGCGCAACACATCGAAGCCTGGGGCCCCCCGGTCAAGGTTGCTTTTGACGCCGATGGCAAAGCCACCCGCGCCGCGGAAGCCTTTGCCTCAAAGCAGGGCATTGCTGTAGGTGAGCTGGGCAAACATATTGCCAGCGATGGCAAACAGGACAAATTATTTTTCCGCAGTGAAAAGCCCGGTGCCAACACGGTCAACATCGTTGTCGCCATTGTCGAAAAAGCACTAGCCAATCTACCCATTCCAAAACGCATGCGCTGGGGCAGCTCGCGCGCCGAATTTGTACGCCCGGTGCAATGGATTTGCCTGGTCTACGGAGATGAGTTAATCGCGGGCACGCTAATGGGTATAAAAACCGGGGCCAGCACCCGCGGCCACCGCTTTCACGCCAACTCTGCCATCACAATTCCGGCGGCAGCGGACTACGAAAAACTGCTGCGCGAGCAGGGCAAGGTTATTGCGAGCTTGTCGGCGCGACGCAATCTGGTTCGCCAACAGGTTACAGAGCAAGGCCAGCAACTTGGTGGTCAGGCTGTTATTGACGAAGACCTGCTCGACGAAGTCACCGCATTGGTCGAGTGGCCGGTCGCACTGGCCGGCGCTTTTGATGAGCGCTTTCTGGCAGTACCCGCCGAAGCGCTGATCTCGTCGATGAAGGAACATCAAAAATATTTCCACGTCACTGACACTAACAATACGCTTCTGCCGCACTT
>JBFJTG010000067.1:0-16967 GCA_041625575.1 Litorivivens sp. | reverse complement strand
TGGTTGAAATAGCAGGGTGAGCTAAAATTCTGAGGGTGGGTCTAAAAGTCAGATATGACGGGCCTTTGCGAACCTTCATAGCTGGTCGGAGTGAAAGGATTTGAACCTTCGACCCCTGCGTCCCGAACGCAGTGCTCTACCAAGCTGAGCTACACTCCGACTATTCGCGAGAACCTCGCTATGTGGCCAGGCGCTGTACTATATCAAACGCCGGTTAGAGCCTCAATAATCCGGGCGCTTTTGATCCCGAGTTGCAGTCGGGGTGTGTGTTTGGCGGGCGGGTGGTGAAAAACCAGTTCTGTTCTATTCTTGGAAGATAAGCACGTAACGGAATTCAATTCCTAGGTGTCTTAATCCGGCAATTGCGTAATTGGGTCTCCGTGACGGTAGGTATATGTCTATAGCTCTCACAGTCTTGGCAAGCATCCGGCCGAAATTCCTGATACTCACACCGCTGTGTATATTGCTGGGTTGGGCAGGAGCTGCGCTATCGGGGCTGCCGATTGCCGGGTCAGATGTCTTGCTCGCCTTTATCGGGGCAGTGGCTGCGCATATTGCCGTAAACAGTCTCAACGAGTACCAGGATTTCAGAAGTGGACTTGATTTGATGACATCGCGTACGCCTTTCAGTGGCGGCAGTGGTGCCTTACCTGCGAACCCCGGGTCTGCACCTTATGTGCTGGGAATGGCCTTAGTTAGTTTGTTAATGACGGTGGGTGTGGGGCTTTATTTCGTTGCCTTAAGGGGGCTAGAGCTCCTCCCACTTGGTCTGCTTGGCGTGTTGATTATTGTTTTATATACGCAGCATTTGAACCGTGTAGCGTGGTTGTGCCTTATCGCCCCTGGTACTGGCTTTGGCTTGCTGATGCTGCCGGGCACTGCCATCGCTTTAACTGGCGAGGCGGGTGTGGCTGTCTGGTGTCTGGCTCTAGTTGTTTTTTTTCTGGTTAATAACCTTTTGCTGCTGAACCAGATTCCGGATGTCGATGCAGACCGCAAAGTAGGTCGCAATCATTGGGTAATCCGATACGGTAAGCCAAGTGCTATTGCGGTGTACCGCGTCTTTTTGGCGCTCGCCTATGCGGCTGTTGTCGTGCCTGTTGTTTTAGGTGCTCTACCGGCCGCTGCTCTTTTAGCATTGGCGACGATTGTGTTGGCATGGCGGATTGATGACGGGCTTAGGCGTTTCTCAGAGTCCACTGCCGAGCTTATTCCTTATCTTGGCCTCAATGTCCTGCTTACGATGGCAACATTGGGATTATTGGGGTTGGGTGTGCTGGTTTAATAGGGAGCATTACGATGACTTTTCGAACTAAGGGTGTGGCAACGGTACTTGTTCTGCTGGTCGGTATTGTCGTGGGAATACTGTTGCTATTAGGTTTTGATGCGACCATGAAGGCCACGAGTACCGAGGAATTTTGTATTAGTTGCCACGAAATGCAGGCATTTCCCTATCAAGAATCTCTGGATAAGCCCCATGCCAGCAACCACGCCGGAGTTGGCGTAACATGCGGCGATTGCCATATCCCTAAAGCTTTTGTGCCCAAAATGAAGCGCAAGATTATTGCCGCAAGGGAGGTCTGGCATCATATGCTGGGAACTCTGGATACTCCAGAGAAATACGAAGCCCGCCGTGAACAAATGGCGAAGACTGTTTGGCAGGGAATGGAAGAAGACGATTCTGCATCGTGCCGAAATTGCCATACCCCAAGCCGAATGTCAGATGATTCAATGAGGTTAATGCATGAGTCGGTGTTGTCGGCAGGTTCGACCTGTATAGACTGTCACAAAGGTATCGCGCACAAGCTACCTGGCGTGGAAAACTGATAGTTTTATAAAGCGTATTCGCCGCTAGAATCGGTAAGTTAATGAAGTCAGAATTTCGTTTACGGAGTAGCGCGGGCTCACGTTTCCGGGTGTGATCACATTGTTTAAGGTATTTACCTGTACATTGTTGTAGCTGAAATCGATGGCGTCGTAGGTTTCATGTGCCAGGCCCAAAGATACGTCTATGTTAGCGCCGTAGTGGTAGGTAAACTCGGCAGAGAGTCGAATCAATTTATCGCCTTGTTGGGGAATGGGGAGCGCGCTTAGCGAGCTGGCCGTGGTGGTGTCATATTCGCTTTCTGTATTTGAAACTAGGTAACGTAGTGCGAAGTCGGTGTTGGGAGCAAAGTTGGCAATGTTGATATTTGCGCCTAGGGTTTTAGCTATGTCTTCGTTGTCGTGCCACCAGTTGCGCGTGGAGTCTATTGAATCGGTGGCTATTGCAGAGCCGCGAAAACTTCTGGATGCCATAGTAGATTCGTAGGTTTCTGTGCTGGCAAACGCGCCCCAGCTTATGTCCTCAGAAACCAATACTGACAGGTCGATTTGCAGCGATTGAACGCGAGCTGCCTGAAGCCCAAATACGGAATCGTCGTAGTCATCTTTGGAGCGCTGGTAGCCGACGCCAATATTTATATTTTCGTCGAGGGCAAGGTTAAACCCCATAGCAAGCTGGCGACGCTGACGCTCGGCGAGATAGTATTTTCTTAAAAGGGGGTGATTCTCAAAGCGTTCACCCGCGGGTTGTGCGGCGACATAGGTGGATGTATGTGAAGCGAGATAGGGAACATCTCCGCGGTAGCGAGAAGGATCTCTATCCGATTGCTCAATACGCAGGTAAGTGCTTAGCGCGGGGGCGAGGTTACTTTGCAGTCCCAATTGCGCAGTATTTTCACGCATCGTTTCTACTTCCGAGTAGTCGCGTGTTGTTTTTTTGTGTTTCAAGGTTCCGTTAAGGGTGTGAGATTTGCTCAGCCTATAACGTAATGCAGTGTCTGCGCTGCTTTGCTCCGTGCTGTGCGGCAAGTTGTAGCGTGCGCGACTGGAGGTAGCGCTATCCTGATTTTGTGAGTCACCCCCAATATAAACATAAAGGTCGCTGGGCGTTTTGTTGTCCTTATCTTCATAGTGAAGGTTTGCGCGCAGCGCGAGTCGACGGCTGAGGGTATTTTGATAGCCAAGCTTCACTCGCCAGACATCCACCTTGCCGTCCAGTGAAGACCTCGGCAAAGGCGTAGTAACCGTGAGGTTTTGGTTCACGCTATACGGCAGATAACTTTCGTCCTGCTCCATCAGTGAGTAGTGAATACTGCCGTTTAATGAGGATTGCCTGGAAATCCGCCACAAGCCTGTTGCGAATAAATGTTGATATTGGTTATCGGGCTCCAGTGCAATGGCTCCACGTCCCGAGGGATAGCCAGCTGATGAATCCCATCCGTTTATGGCGCGGAAGGGGTTTTGCCACTGCTGTGAATTATTTGAATTCTCGAATAGACCGAGCTCATAACCAATCTGGAAAGCATAATCTCCGTGACTATAGCTGCTGGTCAGCTGAAATTCGTTGACGGTGTAGTCGACGGGGCTGGGCAGGGCGACGGCGCGAGGATTACCCCCAGTGTTTCCTATTATTCCGTATTTAAACTGATTGCCGTCTTTGACTTCGTGCTTGAAGCTGAGATCAAGCTGCCACTTTGTACTCGGTTCTATTTGATAGGCGAGTGTCAGGCGCTGTCGTTTAAGGGATTCGTCTACCTCGGGTAAGGGCGAGGTCAAGCCGCTCATACCGTTGGTTGAGGTCGCCGCGACCCAAGCCGACGGCAATCGCAGGTCTGTCGATCCTTTGTTGGTAAAAACGGTTTTCCCACCAATTAAGCCACTTTTGACAATCTCGACATAGTCGGCGCTAAAGCGCTGAGCGCCATAGGTGCCACCGGTAAATGATAGCTGTCGGGACTCTAGACCGAGGTTCTTGCCACTACCGTACCAGTAGCTTGAATCACCAGAATCCCACTCAGGCTTACTGGCTATAGAGAAGTCAATGATCGGGTACAGGCGCTCGGAATCCAGGCCGCTGTAATTTCCGTATCTCGGGTTGGCGTCACTCACGTAGCCGGTACCTAAGGTGATGCTGGCGTCCCTAACTTGATCAGTGTAGCCGATGGCTGCGTAACCTAGACATACCAATAGCAGTGTCGGTGCCTTGATGCTCTTCCGGGTGCGTTGTCCAGTAATATTGTTGACTGATTCTTTCATCGATGCAGCCTCGTTGTTGGCTAGCGTGTTAAGCGCACGCCCGATGGATGGTTAGAGCCGTGTACCTTGGTGTGGCAATTCAAACAGTCTTTGGACAGCATTTGCTGGGCTGCCCCGCTGGGTGGAATACCGCTGCCGCTATAGGCGGTGCTTGGGTGAAAGGCTGCGACATGGCACTGCTGGCAGAGCCAGGGTCCCCGGGCTTTAAGCATGGGTTCGTGAACGCTACCGTGTGGTTGGTGACAGTTGCTGCAATTTTCCTGTACGGGAGCATGCTCCCATAAAAAGGGTCCGCGCTTTTCGGCGTGGCATTGGAAGCAGGTTTCATTCACCGATGGCTTTACCAATAAAGCCTCTGCAGAACTGCCATGAGGACTGTGGCAGTCGCTGCAGGTCATAAGATCATTGAGTATGGGATGTGCACTGGGTTTATGCACATCGGCACGCTGGCTCTTATGGCAGGAAAAACACACCTCCTTTTGGCTGTGCTTCTCCATAACCGGGTCTTTGGGCTTATGGATCGTATGGCAGTTGGCGCAGGAGACACCCGCGAACTGATGCGTGCTACCCGCCCAGTGGCTGCGAGATTGATTTTCATGGCATCCGAGGCAACTTTGGTTCTGGACTTCGACCGGCGTTGCGTCGCCAGAATAAGTAACAGGCGGTTTTGTTGGCTTGCCGTCCTTGTAGACACTCAGGTGTTTTGAGGCTGGGCCGTGACAGGTTTGGCAGCCCTGTTTGCTCATTGGGCCGCTGGGGTGGCCGGTCTGTCCGTGGGGCGTTGAAAGTATACCGCTTGCCGGTCGCGCACTATTCGCGCCGTGGCAGCCCAGGCATAGCTGGGGGTCGCCTTTAGCGTAAGCGGCGTCTGTAGATTCACTATTCGGACTGGCCTGCGCAGGCGCCAGGACCAAACAGACTGCGCAAACAAATAGTGTGGCTAATGTATTCTTTATTCGCACGTTTCGAGCTTCCTAGAATGATCTTAAGGCCATCGTTGTGAGTTTAGTGCAGAAAATCTGTTTCGCCACCAGTTCCGTGGCTGTTCTTACCCTCGATGATAAGGCTAAGCCTCTTATTGCTTGACGGTGGGCCGACAGCGTGACCGCTAGTGCGCAAATCTCGATACATGGTCGTTAGGCCGATTTCGTTAACGGTATTTTTAAGCAGAAAATAGAATGAGGATAAGACTAAATAATTATTAAAAAAAGCTGTGACTGCTGCATTTGTTCTAGGGATATATACGGATTGAGATCAATAAACAATTATAAAGCAAGTCAAAAATTATCTTACTTTCCCGCCTAAGTTGTTTACTACATCAGAAACTGAAAAAGAAAACAAAAAGAGACGCAGAGCAATAATCGAAACCTTGGCTATAACTACTGCAAGGCGTCATCAAAAGGCGGTATCGAATGCGTGGCGACTGTCGGTGAATATACTTAGGCTAATGGAGATAGTTTTATGAAAAACTTTCGTCGCAATATTTCAAGGAAGTCTCAAGGAGGCGCAACAATGGTTGAGTACGCAATTATGGTCGCGGTATTTGCCGTGGCACTAATTGCTTCCGTAACGATCATGCGCGGCGCTGTCGAGGAAGGATTTGAGAGTGTCTGTACCGCAATCTCTGATGGAATTCCGGATAGCGATATCGACTGTACTGAGGAATCTAGCTGATTGCTTCGGGAAATGACATGGCAGAAACGCTGCCGTCTCTGTCTATCTCTAAAGCTGTGTCGAATCGAATTTCAGGTTGCGATATATCAAGTCTGTTATAGGTCGATGCGCTGATCAAAGGAGCAATCGGAATGCAGTTGCGCGCACTTATACTACTTTTCTTGGCGTTGCTTTTGGGTGGGGCAACGGTCTATTTGACGAACCAATACCTGCAGCAGGAGACGGCGAATAGTGGGCCTAGAAATGATCTGGAGTTGGTGCCGGTTGTGGTTGCGAGAGTCAACATCCAGCCGGGAACCCGACTCACTCCGGAGCATATGCAGGTAGTTCGTTACCCTAAAGATACAACCACAGAGAGTATGTTTGGTAGCGTTGCGGCCGTTGTAGGAGCGGAAGGCAAAGGCGCACCGATCTTGCTTAGAGAGGCCCGGAAGGGTGAGCCAATCCTGAAGTATGTTTTATCCCCCTACGGTGCACGCGGTGGTTTACCCACCAGAATTCCGGAGGATATGCGTGCGGTTTCCATAATGACCAATGAGGTTAAGGGAGTAAGTGGGTTCGCCTTGCCGGGCGACTACGTCGATGTGTTACACACGACAGACACGGGACGGAAAGACGAGAAACTGGTTACTCGGATTATTCTGCAAAATGTGAAAGTGCTGGCTGCCGATCAGAATAGTTCTGAGTCTGCGACAGAGGCTAAAGTGGTAAATGCGATAACCTTGCTCACATCGCCCTTTGATGCACAGCGGCTGATATTGGCGCAAAAACTTGGCGAGCTGAATGTAGTTCTTCGTAACGAGTTTGACGCGTCTTTAATAGAAGTCTCTGTTGCTCAATACACCGACCTGCTTACCATCGAGAAAGATCGCCCAACGGTTATCTACAAGCGTGCGCGACGTCCGCGAATCGAAATTATTCGTGGTTTGGAGGTCGTAGAAAAGACTGTTGAAGATTCCGATCCTGTTAAACCGGTTGCCACGAAACCCTAGAGTTAAGGGCCTAACTAATTAGGAATGCTAAAGCCTGGAGGGCAGTGATGATAGCATCAAGTCAGATATCTAAAAGTCTTCGGATACTCGTGGCGGCTATGGTTATTTCTAGTCTCGCAGAGGCAGCGCCATATCGACTAGAGTTCGGATCGAAGGGAAATGAAGAAGTTGAGTTGCGGCTGCCAGTAGGGAAATCGCAGATTATCAGAGCAACTGATGCGTTAGATCAGGTGGTAATTGGTAATCCCGAAGTCGCAGATATAAAACTCCTATCCTCCAAGCAAGTTCTTATACTTGGTATCAAGCCAGGGCATACAAACCTGGTGTTCAAGAACAAAAGACGCGATTTGGTAGCCTTGATGGACGTTGTGGTGGGCTACGACCTGTCAGGTATTAAGCGCAAGCTGTATGAAGTTATGCCGGAGGAGGCGGGTATTGAAGTCCGAGGCTCAAACGACTCCGTAATTATGTCCGGGAAGATATCCAACACCTATGCAATGGAAAAAGCGCTGGCGGTGGCACGAAGTTACGTTCCTGCAAAAAACGTTATTAACTTACTTCAGGTTGGCGGTGGGCATCAGGTGATGCTTGAAGTGAAAATATCAGAAGTTGCCCGGGCCTCGTTAAAGGAGCTTGGGATAGAGACCCTGTTCGGAAACGACGGTGTCGCCGTTACGACTGTTGTAACGGGCGCGCCGGCGGTTAACGCATTTGGTTTGGTTGACTTTGTTGATATCGGCGGCAGCGCTGCAGACTTCTTGAACCTCAGATTGACCGCCCTGGAGCAAAAAGGTTTGGCCAGAACATTGGCTGAACCGAATCTCGTCGCTCTGTCCGGTCAGGAAGCCAACTTTCTGGCTGGTGGGGAGATCCCGATTCCGGTAGCTCAAGCTGAGAATTCTGGTGCGGTGACGATAGAGTTCAAAGAGTTTGGGGTAGGGTTGAATTTCACTCCCACTGTTCTTAGTTCCGACCAGATTAATCTCAAACTCCAAACGGAAGTGTCGTCTATAGATGATAGTCGGTCGTTTTCCTTAGGGGGTGGCCTGGCGATTCCATCTATCAATACGCGTCGCATGAGCAGCACCATTGAGATGGGCGACGGCCAAAGTTTTGCGATTGCGGGCCTACTGGAAAGCAATTTGATTGAATCGATTCGCCAGTTCCCCTGGTTAGGCGATCTGCCGATACTGGGAGCACTATTTAGAAGTAACAGTTTCAATCGGGAAGAGACAGAGCTCGTTATCGTTGTCACTCCGAGGCTTGTTAAACCGGTTAGACAGGGCACTGTCAGTTTGCCAACTGACAATATTGTCCCTCCCTCTCAGCTGGATTGGTACTTGCTGGGCGGAATGGAGGGGAATCGTGATTACCGGTTCTGGAAAACATGGTTCTCAAAGTCAGGAAGTGCATCAAAGAACACGAATGTTAATGTGAGTGGCTTTGAAGGAGCGGTCGGACATGAGTAATCAATCGATCATGACGTTAATAGTGTCAGTTTTCGTATCGCTAATCCTGGTTGCATGTGCAGGGCCTGACAAGTTGGGTAGTCGCCATGGAGACTCGACCGGCCACAACACCCTTCATCAAACAGTTGACACAACGGCGGGTCATGCCGATGTCGCGGATAGCGGTTTGGACGGGCAAAAAGCGGAGCAAATTATAAAAGCCTACCGTAAAGACGATGGCAGTGCCATGAATTCAAGTTTGGTTAATAAGGTGGGTAACTAGGATACGAATGGAGTAGTTCTATGTATCGTCAGCGCGGCGCGTTTTTAGCGGTGATGGCAGTTCTAATAATTGCGCTTGTAGGATTTGCGTCGCTGGCTATTGATGTCGGTCGGGTATTACTTCTGCGAGCGGAGATGCAGAATGCTGCTGATACGGCGGCTCTTGCAGCAGCCCGCGAACTTGATTCGAAAGATGACGCGATAGAGCGCGCAAAAACTGCAGCACGCTATGCTTTATCTCAGAATAGTCATTTTGCGCGAGTTAAATCTCTTTTGGACGCCGATACTCTTCCCGATGAAGCCTTTACCTTCTTTTGTGTGATCGGAAGTAAGTACGACGTTGACGCCAGCGATGCAAACGTTGATCTCTCGACGTTTTGTGGAAATACCACTGCAGTGTCAACTTCAGGAGTCGATTCCCGAAAATACGAATCTACCGGTAATTCTGATGCGCATTACGTTCGCGTGAAATTGGCTAGTAGTGAAAATGCGGAGGACAACTTTGCGATTGATCTCATGTTCTACCCGGTAATACGACTCCTCGGCGCGGGCGATGTACTGTCGTCGCTGGTGCTTGAGGCGGTCGCTCTGGCAGGACGAAATTTCTATAGCTGCAATGTCCCTCCGCTCGCGATCTGTGATCCGTTTGAGGCGTCTGGTCAAACCTTTCGTGAAGCGATGACGGTTGGCGGTGGCATAAAGCTCAAACAGCAAGGCGCTAACCAATGGGTTAATGGAAACTTTGGATTTCTTCAATCCAGTACTGGTCCCGGGGGCGCCGACCTTGCGGTAGTGCTGGCAGATGAGGGGCTTCGCGGATGCATCCCCGCATACGTAACGACCGAGCCAGGCGGAGTTACCCAGAAGGCCAAGTCAGGTATCAACACACGGTTTGGGATCTATAGCAACAATGACGACATTTATGGCAACGAATATTCTCCCGCAGTATCGCCGTTTAACCGGGCGGACGCCCCAAGCCAATATCCGCCAGCACCTCATGTAGGGGCTTTTCCTCGCGATTTGGCTTTTCTCGCAGATGACCGTTTTGGAACCGGGGAGTGGGACTGTAACGGCTACTGGGCGGCAGCGCACGGTGGTGCGGCGATTGGGTGCACACCCGGTGTGTCTCGCTGGGCAGTTTACAACTACGAACTTGAGCACTCGCTTCTTACCGGTGACATGGTGGATGAGAATGCAGCGGGAGAGCCCAAACGACGAGTACTGCATACGGCTGTATTGAGTTGTAATGCATTGGGTTTGTCTGGCGGGCGAACCGGGACTCCTGTTTTTAGCCCTGACGGCTACGCACGGATATTTCTGACCGAGCCGGCATTGGGCCCTCCAGATGCGGAAATTTTTGGCGAGTATATAGGGTGGGCGCAAGAAGATGACGAGACTTTCCATGTCGACGTTCAACTCTATGAATGAACGAGGTACGGCAATGGTCGAACTAGCGTTAGTTCTTCCATTGCTGGTTATGTTGGTTTTTGGAGTTGTTGAATTCGGGCGGGCGCTTTATCAGGAGCAGGTCGTTACAAAAAGTGCAGTGGCTGCCGTACGCTTCCTAAGTCGGTCGTACAGCGTTCTGGATGAGGACTGCACAACGCTTGCAGGATGGGATGATCAAGTGACGAAAGCTCAACAATTGGCGTTATATGGGGGCGAAGATACGCCACTCATCCCGAATATGAACATGGACGACGTACAGGTTAGTGTTTTTCAAAAAACGATGCCTTCTCCGGGGGGAGTGGTTTGTATCGTCAAGGTAGCGATAGCGGTCCAATTCGACGGGCTTTTTGGAGACACTATGGTGCCATTTACCAAGCTGCCATCAATGGTTCTGAACTCAGCCGTTGATGCAGTTTACATTGGGGAGTAAGTGTGAAAAATCTTCGATCTCAGCGTGGTATGGCCATAGTGGAGCATACATTGACGATCGTTGTCTTTTTGCTCGTGGTGATGGCGATTATGGAATTCTCGCTGTTGATGTTCTATTGGGCCCGTGCTGCTGAAGCCTCCCGTTATGCAGGCCGCCTGGCGATTGTTTCGGATCCTATCGTAAGTGTCGATTCTCTGGATTGCCCCGATGGAACAATTACGACAATTAATGCCGATTGCGGCAGTTCATCTGCCTGTGAGGATATCTTGAATCAGATTCACAGTTTTATTCCAAATATTGAGGCTGAAAATATCCAGATCAGTTACAGCTGCAGCGGCGCTGGGTTTGAATCCAGACCTGAAGAGCTTCTGATTCCGCAAGTCACGGTTAAGTTAACGGATTTGCAGTACAGGCTAGTAGTTCCCGGTCTGCTTGGGCTGCCGGCTGTATGGCGACTACCTACAATGACCTCAACGAGGACGGGGGAAGATATGGAAACGGTCGCGACGTTATAAATGAAATTCCATTATGGAGAATTGAATTGTGCTAACACTTAAAGTTATATCGCTATACAGCTCTGATGAAACTTGTCGGCAGGTAGAATCCAGCGCAGGCAGTATCGGTGGCGTTACCATCGATTCACGTCAGATTCATGGCGATATTGTTGGGCGTATACACAACATCGGTATTGAAGAAAATTGCGACGTACTGTTCGTCGAGTGTTCGAAAGACCTAGACCCGGATACACTCAGCTTGATCGAGGAAGAAATATCCAGAATTTCGGAATCGGTGGCCATCTATCCGATTTTTGCTGATGCTAATGTTCAGCTTTTGCGGAGCATGTTGAAAGCTGGCGTTCGAGATGTTTTGCCACTTCCTCTCGATCGGGCTGATATCGTCAATCAAATTACCGGAGTGCTGTCCGAGAAGCGTGAGCGCATAATGAATTCCAAAGGAGGACTTTCTTCGGTTTACGCATTTATAAATGCAAAGGGCGGTTCCGGAGCTAGTACGCTAGCGGTCAATTTCGCGGTCGAATTGGCCAGGAATACCGATTATAAAGTCGCTCTTATTGATCTGGACCTTCAGTTAGGTAGCTGTGCCGACATGCTCGACATTTCGGCCAACTCTAATGTTTTTGATGCGATTACACAGTCGGACCGAGTTGATTCGGTATTTGTTAAGGCGTTAATGACCAGGCATGAAAGTGGTCTGGATGTTCTACCGTCACCTGGGCAACTTACCTCGATGAGTGATGTATCTGTTGAGGATATACGCCGTGTTCTAGATGGTCTGGCGGAGGCATATGACGTCGTTGTACTGGATGTGCCCAATATATATCTGCCCTGGACTATCGAAGCTCTACGTATGTCCGAGCGAGTTATGCTTGTTCTGCAAAACGAATTCTCGGCGATTAAGGATGGGCGGATAGTAATCGACAATATGCCAGCAATGGGCATACCAGTCGATCGCGTTGAAGTTATTAATAACCGGGCATGTGCAAAATCGCCGGCGGCCTCGTTGGACGATCTCAAGCAAACATTAGGTATCACCCGAATCCATCGGATAAGAACTGATTTTCAAGTGTGCATCGATGCTCACAGCCAGGGAAAACCAGTGTCTAAAATTTCATCGTCGAGCAAAATGGTCAAAGACATACAGCGATTGGCTCAATATGCCAACGAGGGCTTGCTACATCCCGGTGAGGACCCGGTTGTTTATCGGGATGCCGGATTTTGGAAGAGAATGTCAATTCGCTAGATCTTGGGGAGTACTGATATGGGCTTTGCTCTGGAGAAGAAAGTTTTATACAACCGCTCGAACGAGATGCAAAATCTCAAGAATATGATTCACCACCAATTAATGGGGAGGATTAACCTCAAAGTGATTGAGGAGTTATCAGAGGATGAAGTACGCACGCAAATAAGCAATATCGTACGCGGGCTTATGGAGGAGCAGGCGACCGTGCTGAACGGCGCAGAAAGGATTGTACTCATAGACGATGTACTAAACGAGGTTCTAGGATTGGGGCCGATCGAATGCCTTCTTGCCGATCCGACTATTTCCGATATTCTGGTTAACGATTATCAGAATATCTATATAGAGCGTCACGGAGTACTTGAAAAAACAAGGGTTCGCTTCGAGGACAATGAGCACCTTCTCAGGATTATTGAGAAGATTGCCAGTGGCGTAGGGCGACGAATAGATGAGTCCTCTCCCATGGTAGACGCCCGTCTGCCTGATGGGTCTCGGGTCAACGCCATAATCGCTCCGCTTGCGATTGACGGACCATCATTATCAATTCGAAAGTTCAGTATAGATCCATACACCTCAAGAGACCTGTTGAACTTTCGAACCTTTACTCCGGGAATGAACGACTTTATCACTGCCGCTGTAAAAGCGCGCGCTAACATCCTGATCAGTGGCGGTACCGGTAGCGGCAAATCGACCTTGTTAAATGTGCTATCGGGTGCTATCCCCAGTACCGAGCGAATTTTGACTATTGAAGACTCGGCCGAGTTGCAACTGCAGCAGCCCCATGTTGTCCGCCTGGAAACCAGGCCGCCGAATATTGAAGGCTCAGGTGAGGTACGGCAGCGCGAGTTGTTGCGCAATGCTTTAAGAATGCGGCCAGACCGGATTGTGGTTGGCGAGGTTCGCGGTAATGAGGCTATCGACATGCTTCAGGCGATGAATACGGGTCATGACGGTAGTATGTCCACGATTCACGCTAATTCCCCGAGAGACTCTCTCACTCGACTTGAGCATATGCTAGGCACCGGTGAGGTTCCAATTCCATCGCTCGTGGCGCGGCAGCAGATCGCATCCGCGTTAAACATCATTGTCCATGTTGAAAGACTGGCCGATGGCCATCGCGTCGTTACCAGCATTCAGGAAATCACCGGTATGGAAGAAACCGTTGTAAATATGCAGGAAATATTCAGGTTTCAGAGGAATAGTGTTTCCGCCGGAGGGAAAGTTGAGGGTGAATTCCGGGCTACCGGTATCAGGCCGAATATGCTTAATCGAATAAGGGAGCGGGGCGTTGATATTAAAGACGATATTTTCGATGAAAGTTTTCGATATAGCTAAGAGGGCATTCTCCGATGTTTGATAACTATCAAGCGCTACTGATACTCGGACTTTCCTTTGCCAGCGCAATCGTGCTTATAGAGGGTATTTATTTCTTCTGGAAGTCATTGAATGTCCCCGGAAACATGAACACTAGACGTAGATTGAGGAAGTTGTCTGCCGCCGGTGTTGACGGCAAGGATATTCCCTCGCTTTTACGTCAGCAGGCGCTTTCCCGCAATGCCTTTCTCAACCGAGTATACCTGGCGATTCCACGTTTTCATTACATAGACAAGCTTCTCCAAAGGGCCTCACCAAAGACTTCCTTGAGTCGCTACTTCATGTCTTGTCTGGCCTTTGGCCTGGCAGTGTCGACCGGAGTAATAATTTGGGTTGGTGCCGACATGAGTCTTGCGATCATGGCAGGCGTTCTGTCCGGTGTGTTTATTCCCTACATTGTTCTGCAGTACTACGCTCAGAAATACGTTGCTGATTTTAACAGGCAGCTTCCTGATGCCGTCGACTTTATCGCACGCAGCCTAAGGGCAGGCAATCCATTTTCGGCCTCTCTGAAAGCCGTTGCCGAAGACATGGCCGACCCGATATCGACTGAGTTCGGAACTACATTCGACGAGATGAGATATGGTGTGGACGTTGAGGCCGCATTGCATAATTTGGCTGAACGCACGGGTAGCGAAGAAATCCGATTCTTCGTAACTGCCGTTCTTGTGCAGCGTACAACGGGTGGAAATCTAGCCAAAATTCTCGATCGCCTGTCCGCGGTTATGCGAGCTAGAAGTAATGCTCACCGGGAGACCCTGATTCTATCTACAGAAATGCGTTATTCGGCAAACATTCTAATTGCACTGCCGTTCTTTGTCGCTGGCGCTATCTTGATTGTTGATCCTTCATATCTAGCCGCGTTATTCGAATCATCCTTGGGCCTCACGCTAGTGGGGCTACAGTTTCTATTGATAGGCATAGGCTATTACATCATACGCAAAATGGTAAGTTTCAAAATTTAAAGCAAGGGAGTGAAGTCGTGGATTTAGGTGATGGAAACATGATTATCAGTGCGGTATCCCTGCCGGGTCTCGTAATAGGCCTGTCGTTCGCCACTATGGTTTTATTGGTCGGCGGCATCGGATACTGGTTTGTCGATGAAACGCCGGTCATTAAGCGCAGACTTCGTGCCATTCAAACCGGCGTTGCCGCCCGTGGTCATGAAGATCACAAGGAAGGGGCATTTTTTGTCCGGTGGGCAGAGCCTGTAGGCAAGTTGGTTCTGCCAGGAGACAATTGGAAGAATTCTCATACTAGTGAGCGCCTGGTACTCGCAGGCTATCGCAGCCACAAGGCTGTTTATGTGTTGGCAGCCGTAAAAGTAGCCCTGGTACTGACTATCCCTATTCTTATTTCTTTTGTATGCCTTACCATGCAATACAATCCTCTGCGAGATGTCGGTGGGATAGCGCTACTTCTATCATCTGCTTTAACAAGCTTTTATCTGCCGGATTTTCTTCTTAGCTTGCAGGGAAGAGAGCGTCAGGCAAAAATTCGGAATGATTTTCCCGACGCAATGGATCTTCTGGTGGTGTGTGTGGAGGCTGGACTAAGCCTTGACGCAGCTATTCAGCGGGTTGGCGCTGAGTTGAGGATTAGTCATCCCGAGTTGGGCGATGAACTACAATTGGTCTCGCTAGAGGTAAAGGCGGGTAAAACTAAAGCCGAAGCACTTAAATCGTTGGCCGACAGAACTTGCCTGCAAGAAATAAAGTCGCTGTCATCGATATTAATTCAGGCAGAACATTTTGGTACCAGTATTGCGGCGTCGATTACGGGGCACGCCGATGAGATGCGTAATGTGCGAATTCAAACCGCTCGTGAACGGGCGGCCAAACTACCGGTTAAAATGGCTTTCCCTGTTATGTTTTGTATCTTTCCCGCACTTTTTTTGATCTTGCTGGGTCCTGCGGTTATTAAAATTGTGGAGGGCTTCAGTGTGGTATTCCGGTAGTTTTCTAGGTTAGCGGTTGATGGAGTTCAATATTATGTTTCTCACAAGAATGTTCTGCCTTTTTTTTCTGTTATTGATAGTTGGATGTTCGGCGTCGACCGGACTGGTGAAGCCTGCTTCGGTCTCGGTATCGGAGTTGTCAGATGAGGGTTACTACTTGTGGGAGCAGGGTCAACCACAGGCAGCGGTAGCCAAGTTTGAGGAGGCATTAGCTCAGAATGATACTCCCGAGTTACGCCTTGCAATAGGTCAGGCTTTGCTGGAGGCGGACAATTACCCGCGCGCGTATTCTTACTTACGACCCTTGTTGGAAGTATACCCGGCTAATATTGCGCTTAGAGAATCCTTTGCGGTCGTGCTGCTGAAGCAGGGCGATCTTGCCGCTGCCGAGAAGCAGTTTATCGCGGTATATAATCACGATAGTGAAAGACCCATCACCTTGAATTATCTTGGTGTTCTCAAAGACCTTGGCGGTGACCATAGGGCAGCAGAGCCACTGTATTTGGCGGCTATTGGATTGGAGCCGAACAACGCAATAGTGATCAATAATTATGGTTTTTCTCTGATGATGAGAAAGAAATATGACGAGGCTGAAGATTGGCTGCTAAAGGCGAAGGTGATATCAGGCATCAATACCCGAATTGCAAATAATTTGTCGATACTTTATGCCAAGCAGTGTCGTTATGACGACGCACTAGCGATTGGTCTGGAGACAATGGAGGAGGCTGTCGTACTTAATAATATCGGCTATATCGCGCTTCTCAATAGAGACTACGCTGCAGCAATTTCATTTTTCGAGCGCGCTATGGAATCTAGTCCGAGTTACAACCTTACCGCGGCGAACAATCTTACGCGGGCACAGAAAGCCGGAGATAAGAACACAAGACTCACTCCTTCAGCCTGTTAACGTGCGGGCTCTGGGGCAGGCTTACTTTGACGAGTTTGGAACTTCGGCCCCGAAAGACTGCAATGCGGTTTTTCGGGGCTTTATTGCGTTAGAACGGTAAGGGCGAAGCTGCTACTTCGGGCTCTGGCCCAAGACTCAGCGCCGTAGCAGGTAATAGCCGCAAATCGAATATCGGTAGTTCAACGCCGCTTATGCTAACCGAGTAAGGATTTGGCGGATTTAGCGCGCTGTCTTCTTCATTGAACGCCGAGGCTATGGGATCAGGAAAGTTCGTGCCGCCGGCGGTTTGTAGCAGCGTTGTGGCGCCACTTGCCGAGGCGCCATTGATAATGGCACTGAACTGCACGTGGCGTTGATAAAAGAATAAACCGACTTTATCGCCTGGTTTGAGTCGCTCGCCAACACCCGGTAATAGGAATTTGTCATTCCCGACGTTCGGGTTGCTGGTATAGGGCACAGCCTGATCGGGATTTTCGACCAAGCCCGTTACCTCGGCATCGACCAGAATGTTTTTTCCGTCGCGTTGAATGCCCACGCCAATAAAGGCGACGGCTTTAATCGGGTTGTTGGGGATGCCATTCGTTACGGTGATGGAGTCAATGCTGGGGATGCCGGC
>JBFJTG010000066.1:0-17127 GCA_041625575.1 Litorivivens sp. | reverse complement strand
GCAGGAGAACACGATGACCCTATCGCTGGAGATTAACGAGGGAATGGCGCTGCTCACAATGCAGGCCGAAGGCAAATTCAATCCGGACAGTCTTGCTGCGTTTAATGAGGCGCTGGATACCGTCATTGCCGATGAAAACGCCAGTTTGCTGATTATTAGGGGTCGTGACAAAAGCTTTGCTCAAGGGCTCGATCTCGACTTTTTGTACAGTGCGAGCCCGGATGCGGCTGTTAGCTTCGTCAATGATTGCATGCGCATGGTTGGGCGCTTGTTGCAGTTTCCCTTGCCGGTGGTATCGGCCATTAACGGCCATGCCTTTGGACTGGGCTTTATGATTGCGATCGCCAGTGATTATCGAGTAATGCGCAGTGACCGGGGCTTTCTGTGTCTGCCGGAAATTGATCTGGGCATGACCCTGATACCCAGTATGAACGCGCTAGTGACGGAGAAGCTGAGCGGCGCTCTGGTGCGGGATATGTTATTGGCCGGAAAGCGTCTGGGCGGCGATGAAGCGGCCGCGCGCGGCTTGATAGATGCGAGCTGTGGGCTCGATCAACTACTGGCCGAGGCCCAGAGCGTCGCGCAGCCTATGATGGGCAAGGACCGGAAAACGCTGGCGGGCTTAAAAGCCGACGTGAATCGACCTGTGTTAGATGTGATCGAAGCGGCTTAGCGCATCGACTTAGCGCCAATACTGCCCCTGCAGTTTTTCCGGCAGCCAATACAGCAGTGGGCCGCCGATAAGCAGTGCCAGACCAATAAGGTCAAACTGCAGCGAGGCCAGACCCGCTACGGATAGGGCTTTCCCGAGAGAGAGCGTGGCCAGTGCCAGAAAGAAAGGGCCAGTGAAGTAGCAGTGAGTCCGTCCGCAGCGACGCGCATTGACGAGGCAGGCGCCTCCCATCCACGCCAGCGCGCCGGCCCAGACAAAGGCCTGTTCGGATTGGCTTAATCCCAGATTGGCGGCAACCACGATCAAGGCACCGGGGATAATCCAGGCGATGGTGGTGAATTGCGCGCTAGCCAAAAAGTCGCGGTAGTGCTCGGCGCTTGTCATGTTGGGCTCCCCGATAGCCAAGAAATCCGTTCCGAGACTAAAGTCTGGCCTTACTGCAGGGTCAAGGGGGCAAGCCGGACGGTTTGATAGGGGGCCGCATTGCGAGCCCCGTACTCGCTCCGGAAATCTGTCAGAGTCGAATACCACCGTCCATTTCGATAATGCGACCGGTGAAATAATCGTTCTCAAAGATGTAAGTTACCGTCTGGCCAATTTCCGAGGGTTCACCAAGTCGTTTGAGTGGAATGCCTGCGGCCATTTTTTCCAGTGCTTCCGGCTTCATGCTGGCGACCATTTCGGTGGCAATAAAGCCGGGGGCAATGCCCGCGCAGCGAATGCCGTAGCGGGCCAGTTCTTTTGCCCAGGTAACGGTCATTGCCGCAACCCCGGCCTTGGCGGCGGAGTAATTGGTCTGGCCCACATTGCCGGCTTTGGAGACGCTGGAGATATTCAGAATCACGCCCTCGGTACCCAGCTTAATCATACGCTCGGCACAGGCGCGGCCGCAGAGGAATACGCCGGTAAGATTTACATCTATGACCGCCTGCCATTCGGCCAGACTCATCTTTTTAACCAGCTCACCGTCTTTCATTTTGAGCAGCAGACCGTCACGCAAGATGCCGGCATTGTTGATGACGCCATTGAGGGTGCCGAAGTCTGCGACGACCTGATCAAATACCTTTTCGACGTCTTCCTCTTTGGCGACATTGGCCTCGTAACCCTTGGCTTTGACACCCAGAGTTTCGCAATGGGCTGCGGCTGCGTCCAAACGCTCCCTGTTAAGGTCTACCAAGGCCAGATTGCAGCCTTTTGCGGCCAGGGCTTCCGCCATTGCCAGACCCAGTCCCTGGGCACCACCGGTGACGACAACAACTTTGTTATGCAAATCCATAGGCTTACCTGCTACTGACAATTAAAAGTGAGGCCTGGCATTTTACGGGGTCTTCGACCATTTTCCATCGGTGGCTTGCTATTCTTTCGCAGCGTTGTCATCGTTGCGCTTCAAATTCCTGAAAGGCGAACTATGCGATTTTTATTCTTCCTGTTTGTCGGCATGCCCATTCTCGAAATGTGGCTGTTGATAGAGGTTGGCGCCCGAATCGGTGCGCTACCGACGATTGCACTGGTGGCACTGACGGCCTTTATCGGCATCAATCTGCTGAGGCAGCAGGGTTTCGATACCCTGACGCGAGCTCAGGCGCGGCTTAACGCGGGGGAAGTGCCTGCGGCCGAGATTCTGGAAGGGCTATGTTTGGCCGTGGGCGGGGCGCTGCTGCTGACTCCCGGCTTTGTCACCGATGCCATAGGCTTTTGCTGCCTGATCGCCCCCATTCGCAAGCGGATAGTGGCCAGTTTGCTGGCTTCGGGTGTGGTCAGAGCCAACGCGGCATTCCAGCAGCAGGCGGCCGCTGCCGAGCAGCGTTCGCACACTCCGCGTCCTGACCCTGCCGATAATGTCACCATCGAAGGCGAATACCGGCGGGAAGATTAATTTTTTTCCGCTGGCGCCCTTGAAAAGCCCTAATTTACCCCCAAATACTCTTTCGCACCCGGTCCTATAGCTGAAGCTAGAACAATACTTGACTCGGGACGAGTGCGACCTATTATTAGCACTCTCGATAGTAGAGTGCTAAAAGTGTCGCCGACAGCCAAGCATTGGCGACGCGGAGACAGACCTGAAGTTTAACCGTAAGACCTTGATTTGAGGGAGATTTTAAAAAATGAAAATTCGTCCGCTATACGATCGCGTAGTCGTTCGTCGTAAGGAAGAAGAAACGACTTCGGCTGGCGGTATCGTGCTGCCCGGTTCTGCGAAAGAAAAACCCAATCAGGGCGAAGTAGTTGCTGTGGGTGAAGGCAAGTTGCTGGAAAGTGGCGAACTGCGCCCCGTCGGCGTAAAAGCTGGTGACAAAGTGATTTTCGGTCAATACGCAGGTAGCACCGTTAAATTGGATGGCGAAGAGCTGATCATCCTGAACGAATCCGAAATCTTCGGCATCGTTGAGTAAGAACCCCTATTAACCGATTAATCAGTTAGCAAAAAGGATTAAGAACATGGCTGCAAAAGACGTCAAATTTGGAGACAGCGCCCGTCAGAAAATGATGAAAGGCGTAAATACTCTCGCAGACGCAGTAAAAGTAACGCTTGGCCCCAAAGGCCGCAACGTTGTAATCGACAAATCATATGGCGCACCGACCATCACTAAAGACGGTGTTTCGGTTGCCAAAGAAATCGAACTGAAAGATCGCCTTGAGAACATGGGCGCGCAGATGGTTAAGGAAGTTGCTTCCAAAGCCTCTGACGAAGCCGGTGACGGTACTACCACTGCAACAGTTTTGGCCCAGGCTATTCTGAAAGAAGGCCTGAAATCAGTTGCCGCTGGTATGAACCCAATGGATCTGAAGCGCGGCATCGATAAAGCCGTTATCGCGGCAGTTGCTGAAGTTAAGGCTATGGCAATTCCTTGCGAAGATAACAAGGCCATTGCTCAGGTTGGCACCATCTCTGCCAACAGCGACGACCACGTCGGCTCAATCATTGCTGAAGCAATGGAAAAAGTTGGCAAGGAAGGCGTTATCACCGTTGAAGAAGGCCTGAGCCTGCAGAACGAACTCGACGTTGTTGAAGGTATGCAGTTCGATCGTGGTTACCTCTCACCTTACTTCGTGACTAACACCGACAACATGAGCGCTGAACTGGATAACCCGTTCATCCTGATGGTTGACAAGAAAATCTCCAACATCCGCGAAATGCTGCCCTTGCTGGAGCAGGTTGCCAAATCAAGCCGTCCTTTGGTCATTGTTGCCGAAGACGTTGAAGGCGAAGCACTGGCCACCCTGGTTGTGAACAACATGCGCGGCATCGTTAAAGTTGCTGCCTGTAAAGCACCTGGTTTCGGCGATCGCCGCAAAGCCATGCTGGAAGATCTGGCTATTCTGACTGGCGGTACTGTTATCGCTGAAGAAGTTGGTCTGGATCTGGAAACAGCAACTCTGGAGCACCTGGGTACAGCCAAGCGTGTAACTCTGGACAAAGAAAACACCACGATTGTTGACGGTGCTGGCGATGCTAAAGCCATTACTTCACGCGTGGCTGAAATTCGCGTTCAGATCGAAAACACTTCGTCTGACTACGACCGTGAAAAACTGCAAGAGCGCGTAGCCAAACTGGCTGGAGGCGTTGCTGTTATCAAGGTTGGCGCAGCCACCGAAGTTGAAATGAAAGAGAAGAAAGCCCGCGTTGAAGATGCCCTGCACGCAACCCGTGCTGCGGTAGAAGAAGGCGTAGTGCCTGGCGGCGGTGTTGCCCTGGTTCGCGCAGTGAGCAAAATCACTGGTCTGACTGGCGACAACGATGATCAAAATGCCGGTATTGCTGCTCTGTTGCGTGCAATGGAAGCTCCGCTGCGTCATATCGTTACTAACGCTGGTGACGAAGCGTCTGTTGTTCTGGACAAAGTGCGCAGTGGCAAAGGTAACTACGGTTACAACGCAGCCACTGGCGAATACGGCGACATGATGGAAATGGGTATTCTTGACCCGGCCAAAGTAACCCGTACCGCTCTGCAAGCAGCAGGCTCTATCGCTGGTCTTATGATCACGACTGAGTGCATGATTGCAGACGCACCGGAAGACAACCCTGCACCTGCCATGCCTGATATGGGCGGCATGGGTGGAATGGGCGGCATGGGCGGCATGATGTAAGCCGAACGCTCTGTTCTTCCAAAAGCCCCGCCTTGTGCGGGGCTTTTTTTTGCGTCAGCGATAGTGCCAAACGCGCGTACGCGGTAGCCTGTGCATAGTATTAAGCGCGATATTTTCTTCAGGAGCTGTAGTGAATCTCAACGACATCAGTAATCTGCAGTTAGCCTTTGCCTTTATACCTGCACTGTTGGCGCTAGTGATTTTCTTTTACTGGTCCAGGGATGGCGGCAACGCTCTGTACGCCGTGGGGCGTATGCTTTTACAGCTATTGGTCATTGGCTACGCGCTGACCTATATATTCGAGGCCGAACATCCGGCAATAATTTTGGGTGTATTAAGCATCATGCTGCTTGCCGCCGCGTGGATTGCTTTGAACTCGGTGGGGGCGCTGCGCAGGGCCTGGTTGCCCAAGGCGGTGATTGCAATTGGTGTTGTGGGTCTGGCGGTGTTGGGGCTTGTGACTCAGCTGGTACTAAACGTTGAGCCCTGGTTTGCTCCCAATTATTTGATTCCACTGGCGGGCATGATTTTCGCTAATACCATGAACGCCGTGGGTCTCGCCGCCGAGCGCTTCCATTCCGAGAGTGAAGGCGGAATGACGTACGAGCTGGCTCGCCGCAAAGCGTTTAAGGCAGCGATGATCCCAGTAGTTAATTCCCTGCTTGCTGTGGGTTTGGTGTCTTTGCCCGGCATGATGACGGGGCAAATATTGTCCGGCGTGTCGCCCTTGGTCGCAGCCCGCTATCAGATTGTCGTGATGAGTATGCTCTTTGGTGCTGCGGGACTTTCTACCGCCTGGTTTCTCAGTATGTTGAGGCAGAGGTAGGCCGGAACCGATTTTTTTATGCTGTGTTAATATCGCCGCTTTCTAATGCTGACTACTTTCCGAAATAGAGAATGACATTATGACACTTCGACCACGCCGATCCGTTTTGTATATGCCAGGCTCCAATGCCCGTGCGCTGGAAAAGGCGCGCAGCCTGGCTGCCGATACACTGGTATTGGATTTGGAAGATGCAGTCGCTCCCGATCAGAAAGAGTCCGCGCGCGAGCAGGTGTTGGCCGCGGTCAATGCTGGTGGGTATGGTGATCGCGAAGTCGTCGTGCGTGTAAACGGATTTGATACTCGCTGGGGCCGCGACGATATTGTTTGCTTTGCCAACGCGCCCATTGCGGCATTGTGTTTACCGAAAGTCGAGTCTGCGGAAGAGGTGAATGCGGTAGCGCAATTACTCAAGCAGGAAAGCTCCACGTTAAAGCTGTGGCTGATGGCGGAAACGCCACGGGGTGTACTGAATATCGATGAGATCTGCGGCGCTCATTCCCGGGTCGAGGTTATTGTGATGGGGACCTCTGATCTGGCCAAAGAGCTGCGGGTGCCACATACCGCCGATCGACTCGGCTTACAAACTTCCCTGCAGTTATGCCTGCTCGCTGCACGCGCGCACGGGCTGGATATTCTTGATGGTGTGTATTTGGATATCAAAGATGAAGCCGGATTTGCCGCTGCCTGTGAACAGGGTGTGGCGCTGGGCTTTGATGGTAAGACCCTGATACATCCTTCCCAACTTGAAAAAGCGAACGAAGCCTTTGCGCCTGCAGCCGACGTTGTGGATCGCGCGCGCCGGATTCTCGAAGCCTGGAAAACTGCAGAGGCGGAAGGTAAGGCGGTTGCGGTTGTGGATGGAAAGTTGGTGGAGAACCTGCACGTAGCAGAAGCCGAGAGGCATATCGCAATTGCCGAGGCCATTGCAGCGCGGGTTGCTTAAATAAGATCGCCTGCAGGGCAGGCACCTGCGGTGTGTTGTTTTGTGTAGGAGCGAGCCCTGCTCGCGAATGAATTTCGGGTGGATTCGCCTGCAGGGCAGGCTCCTACAATAGAGTGCGCTACAGAGTGCGCTACAGAGTGCGCAGCAACACTACAGGAATGCGCCGGTTATATTCGGTTTGCGCCGTGTGCCAGTAGTGTACGATTCTCGGATTGATATCGGCCATCATGTCCCAGTATTTCAAACGCTCTTCTTCACTGATTTCTTCCGCACGTACCCGTCGCTTTTCCCGTTTATATTGAATATCAAATTCAGGGTTCGCGCGCATGTTGTGCCACCAGGCCGGCATTTTGGGGCCGGCGTTGTTGGACGCCAGTACTAACAGGCCCTCGGGGTGCTCATAACAGGCCACCGGAATGCTGCGGACTTCACCGGACTTGGCGCCGATGGTATGCATCATGACCATGGGAATGCCCATCAGGTTGCCGCCGATGCGACCGCCGGTGGCCTTGTAAATTGCGCGGTGCGCGCGAGTAACCCATTGCCAGTCAGCCATTGATCCGCCCCTGTGATTATTGTTAGTTGAGTAGTTCCAGCAAGCGCTTGTCGACCCAGCTGTCCAGGCGATAATTACTGACGTAGCCGCAATGGCCGCCGTGCTTTGTTGACTCAATGCTGAGATTAGGCGTTTTCGCAAGGTTCGGCAAATCTTCAGCGCCGCAGATGGGGTCATCCTGCGCAGCAATAATATGGCTGGGAACCTGCAAGTTGGCCAGAGCATCGCCAATAATGGCGTATCCGAGCAAGTAGGTTTCTGCATCGGGAAAGTGTGTGAAGCGCGGCACAAAGTAGTGGTTCATTTCTCGCAGGCTTTTCAGGCTGAGCAAATCTTTTTCGTAGGCCAGCTCCGGGAAATGTTGGAGCTTGGTGCGCAGCGAACGCTTCCATTTACGCACAAAGTATTTCTCGTAAACCCACCAGCCGGTGTTGAGCGCCTCCATGGTATTGACGGGATTGAGCACAGGACAAACGGCCACTACTTGATTCAGTTTTATGTCGTATTCCGGCGCTTTGGCAGCCACTCGCAGGCTGAAGTTGCCGCCCAGGGAAAAGCCGGCCAGATAGTTTTTGTCATGGGGGTAGCGTTGCTGAATCCATTGAATGGCTTCCAGCACGTCGCTGAGTCGCGTGGAGTTGAACAGCTCCTTGTTTAAATGGTGGCTGGGTCCGTGATCGCGCAGGTTGAGTCGAAATACGTCGTAGCCCGCGAGAAATAGCGCACTGCCGGAAGATAGTATGTAGGTCGATTTGGAGCAGCCCTCCCAGCCGTGGATGAGTATGGCCAGGCCGCGACTGCTTTGTGTGTGTTTGGCGTATTCACCAATTAGTCGGGTGCCGTCGCTACATTCCACTAGCACCTCTTCGCTGGCCGCTTCCAGCTGTCGCGCCCGCGCTCCAATACGCAGGCGGCGCAAGCGGGTCGATGCCAGTATGGATTGAACGTGGGCGTTGCGCAGTAGTCGGGGTGTATTGAAAGTATCCATGAATCCACTAGGTCATTTATGTTGAACGCTTACCTTAGCCTACTCCAAGCAGAGTAGAAAAGGGTTCTCGGCTTGCTTTGAGCAGTGTGATTCTCCAAAATTGCCGGATTTCTAATTCTAACAACGATGGCAGGAAGGAACTCATGACGATCGGGAAGAACAAGGCAGCGTGCTGGATGTCGCTCGCTGCTGCGACACTGACAGCGCAAGCAGCAATTGCACAGTCTTCTGGCCGAAGTTTGCAGCTCGAAGAGGTTGTGGTTACGGCTCAAAAGCGTGAAGAATCACTGCAGGATACGCCCATCTCACTGGCTGCTTTTTCAGGCGACCAGCTTGAGCAATTCGGTATTGACGATCTGGGCGATATAACGGCCCGCACCCCCAATGTTGACATCACCCCGTTTCCGAATAGCCGTAGCTCTCTCGTTATTTTTATGCGCGGCGTTGGCAATAACGACAGCCAGACGACTCAAGACCCCGCGGTGGGCGTCTATTTTGACGGTGTGTATATGGGTCGTAGTATCGGCCTGACGAAAGATGTTGCCGATTTGGAGCGTGTGGAAATTCTGCGTGGCCCCCAGGGCACCTTGTATGGTCGCAATACCACCGGCGGCGCGATTAATATGATCAGTGCAAAACCGGCCGGCGAGTTTGCTCTGAAGCAGGTTTTGTCGACGGGCAACCGGGGTTATCGCAAGGCCCTGATTCAGCTGGATACGCCGACCTATAATAATATCAGTGCAAAAATCAGTTACTCCGAGGCGGATAAATCCCACTGGGTCGATAACATCAACAGCAATAACGACTTTGTTGAAGAAGACCGCAAGGCGGGCCGCTTTGTGCTGCGTTGGGATATTTCCGAGACTTTCTCTGCCGACTACGCCTATGACCTTTCCGAGATTGTTGGCCCTCAACCGTATTATCAGGTCTTGCGTATCAACGAAAATCGGGCGGTGACGCCGCAGAATCTTGCGACAGCCATTTCAAATGGCGCATCGCAAGCGACTATCACCAACCTGCAAAACGATTTATTGGTTGGCACTTTGTTCACACCGCAGTTTCGTGAACGCGCCAGCGAAAAACGTCTGGGTCAGGGTGAGTGGGATGTGGATGTTGAAGACTCTGTTACCAAGGTCAGCGGTCACAGTCTGACTTTGACCTGGGATTTACCTATAGGCACCTTGAAGTCGATTAGCGCCTATCGTGATCTGTCTGAAGATGTGGTGATGGACTACGGCGCCGGCGTGGAATGGTTCGATGTGAAGGTCTTTATTGATCAGGACCAGCTGTCTCAGGAATTGCAGCTGGTCGGTGAGATCGGCGAGAGCTTCAATTACGTGTCAGGGCTTTATTACTTTAAAGAGCATGGCCGCGAGCTGGAGATTGATACCGTAGGTGGCGCGGTGGCGGAGAATCGCAAGATTAACTCCACGAATGAAGCCTGGGCCGTGTACGGCCAGTTGGGCTGGCGCCCCGAATTTCTCCGGGATTTAAGCCTGACTCTGGGGGCTCGCTACACAGAAGATGATCGCTGCGCGAAGAAGTTCAGCATCAACTTTACCAACTCGCCCAATAACACCCAGCAAGCCTGTGATGACTGGAGCAACTTTAATCCGAGTCTGACGGCAACCTACGATATTAACGACAACGTCAATACCTACGCCAAAGTCGTAACCGGCTATAAGTCCGGCGGCTTTAACGTTCGCAGTACTGAGGCCGGTTTCCAGCCCGCCTTTAACGAAGAGGAAATGATTTCCTACGAGTTGGGTATCAAGTCGACGCTTGCAGACAATCGCGTTCGCCTGAATGCGGCGGTTTTCCGCAGTGAATATTCCGACATGCAGATTCAGCAGATTATCGATAACACGGCCGTGTTTCTGACTGACGTCTTCAATGCCGGTAAATCCGAGATAGAAGGTTTTGAAGTAGACCTAACCGCGGTTCTGAATGAAGGTCTTACCCTAACGCTGGGTTACGGCTACACCGATGCAGAGTTTGTTGAGGTTATCGACAACAATCCTGGCTCGGCGACCTTCCAGCAGGATGTCAGCGCGGGCTACATCATGCCCTACGCGCCCAAGAGCACCTACAATATTGTGCTCGAATATCAGTTCGCGGATTTTGGTATTGGCGTATTGCGCGGCACGCTTGACTATAACTGGCGCGATGAGCGCTACGGTACGGCCAGCAATGCCGATATGGAAGGCTTTTTTCTGGACGACTACGGCTTGCTCGGTGCTCGCCTGAATTGGTCAGAAATAAATGTTGGCGGCACGATGATGACGGTGGCGGCCTGGGGCAAGAACCTGACCAATGAAGAGTATCTGGTGCACGACATCAGTCAGGCCTATTTTCACAGCGGTTATTTCGGTGAGCTGATCAGCTACGGGCTGGATGTGACCATCGAATTTTAGGAGAGCTGGCTACGAAAAAGGGGAGCTGATTAGCTCCCCTTTTTATGCTTCGTATTTTTTAGCCGGTATTTAGGCTACCTGCACCGGAATAGCATTGCTGCTATGGCTAACCGTGTTGTCCGGATTCATGTAAATCAGGCGGGGCTTGAAGTTAATCAGCTCGGCTTCGGAATAGCTGCCGTAGGCACAAATAATAATGGTGTCACCCACATTGGCCTTGTGAGCAGCTGCACCGTTGATTGAAATGATGCCGCTATTGTCTTCACCGCGAATGATGTAGGTGGTGAAGCGCTCGCCATTGGTCACGTTGTAAATATCAATCTGCTCGTATTCACGCAAACCGGCAACATCCAGCAACTTGCCATCAATGGCGCAGGAGCCTTCATAGTTCAGCACCGCATGGGTAACGGTCGCTTTGTGAAGTTTGGCTTTCAGCATGGTGGACTGCATACGCTGTTCCTTCTATCTCTCTCTGCTTGTCGTGTGTTGCCAGGTCCAGATTTTACTGGGCGGCAAGCATACCCCAGTCGGCGCTGGGATTGAAGTTCAGGGTGACATTGTCTATCAGGCGGGTAGTGCCGAGTCGGGCGGCCGCGAGAATAACAATTTCCTCGGTGTCCGGGGTGACGCTGCCTAAAGTGCGGGCGTCACAGATGGAGAAATAATCAGTTTCAAAGCCGGCTTCGCGCAAACTCAGTTGTGCGTGATGCTCCAGCTCGCTGTAGCTATCGAAACCGCAGGCAATCGCTTCGCGGCATTCCTGCAGAGTCTTGTGCAGGATCGGTGCGCAGTCGCGGTCGGCGCGGTTCAAGAAGCCATTGCGCGAACTCAGCGCCAGACCGTCGTTGGCGCGTGCTGTATTAACGCCCTCGATCTGAATGGGCATACACAGGTCGGCCACCATTTTGCGAATAACGGCGAGCTGCTGGAAATCTTTTTTGCCAAATACCGCAACGTCGGGTTGCACGATTTGGAACAGTTTGGTCACAACCGTAGAAACACCGTCGAAGTGACCGGGGCGGCTGGCACCGCAGTGGCGCTCTGATATCTCGGGCACGCTGACAATGCTCTGTTCGCCAGCGCCATTGGGATACATTTCCGCAACGGTGGGGTGAAACAGGTATTGCACGCCTTCGGCAAACAGCTTTTCCTTGTCTGCTGTGAGCGTGCGCGGGTAGCTGTCGAGGTCTTCATTGGCGCCAAATTGCAGCGGATTAACGAAAATGCTGACAACAACCGTCTCGCCCAGTTCGCGTGCACGGCGAACCAGTTGCAGGTGGCCTTCGTGCAAATTTCCCATTGTCGGGACGAAGGCGATGCGCCGACCCGCTTTACGGTCGGCGGTCAGGGCTTCTCTTAGCCGCGCTGTAGTACTGAATGTCTTCATTTCACCCAACTTCCTACTCTTGCCATCGCTGATATGCAGATGCAGGTTGCTGTGATGTCAGTCCGCTATCGCCGCGGGCTGGCGCCCATTCCTCGCGCAGCCCTTTAGCGGGGTCGCGAGGCCCACTGGCCGAAGTGTTTACAATGTGAACAACGGGCAGTGGCGGGCAAGTATGCCCCAATCAAGGGAGTGGTTCAATTGTTTTTGGTAACAAACTTCAGGCTATTTTGTTACCAAAAGAAGCGCTTTTAGAACGTAACATATGTAGCTGAAAGCCGCGTGGTTGCTGGCTTTAGCCGTCAAAACAGTGCTCAGGCCCCGGAAACTGTCCCGTTTCTACCGCATCGCGGTAATTACTGATGGCTGTGGGGATGTCGGCGCCGTTTTCCATGAAGTTTTTGACGAATTTGGGCAATCGTCGGGAAATGCCGAGCAGATCGTGAAGAACCAGCACCTGGGCGTCGGTATCCGGCCCTGCGCCGATCCCGATTACCGGGATGGAGACCGCTTCGCTGATGCGTTTGCCCAGCGCCGTCGGCACGCATTCGATGACCAGTAGTGTGGCGCCGGCTGCCTCAAGAGCCTTCGAATCGGCGATGATTTTTTGTGCCGAGGCTTCATCCCGGCCCTGAACCTTGAAGCCGCCCAAAACGTTGACCGATTGCGGGGTGAGGCCCAGATGGCCGCAAACCGGTATGCCGCGCTCGGTAAGCAGCTCAATACTCTCGCACAGCCACTGCCCGCCCTCGAGTTTGACCATATGGGCCCCGGATTGCATGAGCGCCGTGGCATTGACCAGCGTGTCGTCGATGCTGTTGTAGCTGCCGAAGGGCATGTCCGCCACCAGCAGGGCTTGCTCGGTACCGCGCGCGGTGCAGGCCGTGTGGTAGCACATATCGTCTATGCTAACGGGAAGCGTGCTGGTATGCCCCTGCAGTACGTTACCAAGGGAGTCGCCTACCAAAATGACATCTATGCCAGCGCGATCAATAACGCGTGCGAAAGTCGCGTCATAGGCGGTCAGAACAGCGAATTTCTGGCCGGCGGCCTTTTTGGCGAGCAGGCTTTGGGGGCTAACTTTGTTCATGAGGATCTCGCGCTACAGGAAACTGGGATTGAAATAGTGGCGGCCATTGCGAATGCGGGAAAGATAGTCGACCAGCTGATGAAAGTCACGGTCGTTATTGGCGAAATCTATCTCGGCAGCGTTGACAATCAGCAGGGGTGCCTCGTCGTAGTAGAGGAAAAACTCGCTGTAAGTCTCGTTAATTTGTTCCAGGTAGGCCCGCTCAACACGCTTTTCATAGGCGATGCCGCGCTGCTGGATGCGGCTCATCAGAACGTCGGCCGGTGCCTGCAGGTAGATCACGAGATCCGGCACTGGTGCGTCCAGCGTGAGCTGGTCGTAGACTTTCTGGTACAGGGCCATTTCATCAGCATCGAGATTGGCTTTGGCAAACAGGCGGTCTTTCTGTATCAGAAAGTCTGCAACCTTGGCTGGCGCAAACATGTCGGTTTGCTTGAGCTCGTCGAGTTGCTGGGCGCGTTGAAACAGGAAATACAATTGCGTGGCCAGCGCGGCCTGCCGACGGTTTTTATAAAAGCGTTCGAGAAAGGGGTTCTCCTCGGCGCGTTCGAGCAGGGTTTGATAATCCAGCGATTCGGCGAGTCGGCGCGTTAAGGTGGTTTTACCAACGCCAATGGGACCTTCTACGGCAATAAAATTCGGTAGACCTTTACGGTCGAGCCCTGTGTGTTCCTGCATTTACACTCCATCCTGAGACTGCATCAGCCAGACATCGTCTGGGCTGAGGTAGTCTAATAGGCTCGGCAAAGAAGTTCCATTCGGCAGCTTTAGTTCGGGCGCAATTTCCTGGAGGGGCAGCAGTACGAAGGCACGCTGGGCGATTCGCGGATGGGGGATCTGCAGTTGTGGTTCATCGATCACGTGATCTGAATATAGCAAAATGTCGATGTCGAGTGTGCGGGCGCCCCAGCGCAGTTTGCGCTCCCGTCCCTGCTGATTTTCTATCGCCTGCACTTCGGCGAGCAATTCCAGCGCTGACAAATCCGTTTCGATTTTAACCGCGGCATTAAGGTAATCGGCTTGCTCGCCGGGGCCGATGGCCTTGCTTCCGTAAAAGCGCGAACAGGCGAGCAGGGTAATTGAAGGGTGCCGGTCAATGTTGGCCAGCGCGGTATGTAGCTGTGCGAGCGGATTTTGCAGATTGCTGCCAAGCCCCAGATAGCAAATCGCGCTCACGTAGGCTTGCGGGTCCGCGGTTTGCGTCGGCGACGCTTGCCGGAGCCGGATTTATCTCCAGACACTTTCTTTTGCATGCCGAGGCGGGTTTCCTCATTGGCTTCCTGAAATGCGGTCCACCAGGGCCCGAGTTCCTCGGCAATTTCGCCTGCTTCTTCGCGTAACAGCAGGAAGTCGTATGCTGCGCGGAAGTAACGGTGCTCGAGTAGTTCGGAGGCCTTGCGCCCGCTGCGGCGCGGGAGCCGGAACTGTAACTCCCAAATGTCGCGCATGGGCATGGAAAAGCGTTTGGGTATCGAGGTGTGGTGCTGCTGCGCCGATATGCAGGTTTGTGCGGCCTGATGCAGGGCGGGGATTTCGGGCATGCCGCTGGCCAGCAGGGTGTCGAATTCCTTTTTAACAACAGGCCAGAGCATCACGGCATAAATGAAGGCGGGTGTTACCGGTTTGTTTTCGCTGATGCGCTGGTCGGTATTGATCAGGCCCTGCTCAATCAGCGCACTGGCACTTTCATGGCCATCGTCGAGTAGGCGCTGGGTTGCCGGAAACAGGGGGCGAAATAAATCGAAGTGTTTGAGTAGCGCATAGACTCGCAGCGCTTGTCCTTCCATAAAGAGTTTGAGGACTTCGTCGAACAGACGCGCCGCCGGAATTTGTTCCAGCATCGGAGCCAGGGATTTGATCGGGGCCGATGTTTTCTTTTCGATGGTGAAGTCGAGCTTCGCAGCGAAGCGCACCGCCCGCAGCATACGCACGGGGTCTTCCTGATAGCGGCTGGTCGCGTCGCCGATAATACGGACTTGCCGTGACTTAAGATCGTCGAGGCCGCCAACGTAGTCGAGCACGGTAAAATCGTCGCTGCAGTAATACAGGGCATTAATGGTGAAATCGCGGCGCTTGGCGTCTTCTTCCAGGGTGCCATAAACATTGTCGCGCAAAAGCATTCCGCTATCGGCGGACACTGCGGAATTGTTCGCCGTATTTTCGTGGCTGCCGCGGTAGGTGGTTACTTCTATGATTTCCCGACCAAAGCGCACGTGGACAATTTTAAAGCGACGGCCGATGATGCGGCTGTTGCGAAACAGATTGCGAACTTCTTCCGGCGTCGCATTGGTGCCGATATCAAAATCTTTGGGTCGCTTGCCGAGCATCAGGTCGCGAACGCCGCCGCCGACAAGGTAGGCTTCAAAGCCGCCGCTGCGTAAACGGTGCATAACCTTGAGCGCGCTGTCACTGATATGTCGCCGCGAAACCGGGTGATCATCTCGTGCCAGTACGCGTGGAGAAGCCGGTCTGGCGGTTTGTTTGCGCGAGACGGCCGAGGTTATTTTATTCCAGAAGGTAGCCACTGATTGAGTTCGTTATGCCGCATATTGTTGAGTGAAGGGCGCGCTAGCGCTGCCAAGCGGCGCATTCTAGCACATAAACTGAGCATAGCCTTGTAGGGCTGACTGCCGCCAAGCCGAGGCCTGAGGGCAGTCTTGTGGAAGTATCTGAGGGGTGGGGCTCGCAAGCGCAGGAGGTGCTGCTTGCGAGCGAGGTTCAGGGGATCAGTTCAAGCTCCTTTCGAATCTCCTCTGCCGTTGGTCGCAGCTGAGCGCGTCCCTGGCGGGTCCTGCGTTGGCCGAGAAAGTACAGGATGGGTGAGGCAATTAAGATGGATGAGCTGGTGCCAATGACAATGCCAAACAACATGGGTTGGGCAAAGCTGGCAACGGCGCTACCGCCTGCAATAGCCATCGGCAGAATCGCCAGAAAGGTCGTAACAGAGGTAAACACGGTGCGCGTTAGCGTTGCGGCAATGCTGTCGTTCAGCAACTGCAGCATGGGGGCATCCGGTGTAATCCGCAGGTTTTCGCGGGTGCGGTCAAATACGACCACCTTGTCGTTTACCGAGTATCCGATCAATGCCAACAGTGCGGCCACCGCCGTCAAGTTGAACTCGATGCCGGTGAGGGCAAAGAAGCCGATGGTTTTGGTTAAATCCAGGGCGATGGTAATGGTGGCTGCCAGAGCAAAATGCGCTTCGAAACGCAGTCGCAAGTAGATAAGCATGCCTGCACCCGCGAGCAAAATGGCGAGAATAGTCGCATCGCTAAAGCCACCGCTCACTTTCGGGCCAACCATATCTACCCGGGGGAATTGGGCGTCGCTCTGGACCTTGAGGACGGTGGATTTTATCAGGCTTATTTGCGCCTCATTGTTTTCCTTACTCGCCGCTTCGACAGGAAGGCGGACAAGAAATTGGCCGCCGTCGCCAAATTGCTGAATGGCAATATGACTAAGCCCGGCCTTTTCAAATTGTGAGCGCAGTTTGTCCACCGAAGTGTCGGGTGCGGTTATTTCGACCACGGTCCCGCCGGTAAAGTCGACACCGTATTTCAGCCCCGGCTGCATGAACAAGGTCAGTGACGCCAAAGAGAGTACGGCTGAGGCTATGAGTCCGGCGTAGCGGCTGCGCAAAAAGTTTGGCTGCAGCGTGCTCATCCAGTCAGTGAGGGCATTTGCGGAAATAGGCAGCGGACTCCGGGGTTTGTCTTTTATCCACCATTCCATCATGACGCGGGTAACGGCGATGGCAGTGAACATGGATGTGAGCAAGCCGATGCCGATAGTGGTGGCGAAGCCTTTTACCGGTCCGCTGCCAAACATCAACAGCAGGCTGACCGCGATGAGCGTTGTGACGTTGGAATCCAGTATTGTGCTGTATGCGCGATTGAAGCCTTCTCGCAGGGCAAGTTGCGCCGGTTTCTTGCGCCTGAGCTCTTCGCGGATTCGTTCGTTGATAAGAATGTTGGCGTCGACCGCCATGCCGATGGTCAAAATGATGCCCGCAATACCGGGTAGGGTGAGCGTTGCACCCAAGGTACTGAGAATGCCAATCAACAGCGCCACGTTGATGCACAGGTTCACGCAGGCTATCAGGCCCCAGCGGCCGTAAATGCCCAGCATGAACGCGATGACGAGGGCCGCGCCGAAGAGGGCGCT
>JBFJTG010000065.1:0-17211 GCA_041625575.1 Litorivivens sp. | reverse complement strand
GATTGAAGACTATAAGGCAGCCATTGCCGACATAGGCCTGCCCTGCCTCGTAAAGCCGATTATGAGTTCCTCCGGCAAAGGCCAAAGTCTGCTTAAATCCGAAGCCGATATCGATAAGGCCTGGCGCTATGCTCAGGAAGGTGGTCGAGCGGGTGCCGGCCGGGTGATCGTCGAAGGCTTTGTTGATTTTGATTATGAAATCACGCTACTGACCGTATGCCATCGCGATGGCACCAGCTTCTGCGCGCCTATCGGCCACCGTCAGGAAGACGGTGACTATCAGGAATCATGGCAGCCACAAGCAATGAGTTCACTCGCCCTCGAGCGCAGCCAGGACATTGCCGAAAAAGTCACGGCAGCCTTGGGTGGCTGGGGCTTATTCGGAGTGGAATTATTCATCAAGGGCGACGAGGTCTATTTTAGTGAAGTCTCACCCAGGCCGCACGATACCGGCATGGTCACGCTTATCTCCCAGGATCTTTCAGAGTTTGCATTGCATGCGCGCGCTATCCTTGGCCTGCCCATTCCCAATATTCACTTACGCGGTGCGTCTGCTTCAGCCGTCATTCTCGTTCAGGGCGAATCTCGACGTGTGAGCTTTGGCAACTTGGCCAAAGCCCTTGAACAGCCCTACACTGACCTGCGCCTGTTCGGGAAACCGGAAGTTAGCGGCAAACGACGAATGGGAGTCGCACTGGCCCGGGGCGAAAACACAGACGCTGCTCGCGCGGCAGCTAAACGGGTTGTCGACGCTGTCGACGTGGAGCTGTAAGCCTTGCAGGAAAAGCGCTTAAAAAACGACGCTAAAAAAGTTGATAAGGCGGATGTAACCCGACTGCTGTCACGCTGGCCGAAGCTCGAAAAAATGATTCGCGAGAATCCCCGCCTGCAGCCCTTTATCTCCGACATCGAAACGGCCTATCAATTGCTGCGCGACTACAGTACCCGCCGCTACCGTGAAATACCCTGGGGAAGCATAGCGGCCATTGTCGCCGCCTTACTATACGTGCTCAACCCACTGGATATGCTACCGGATGTCATACCTTTTATTGGCCTGATTGACGACGCTGGTGTGCTGGCAATTTGCTGGAAAATGGTTCGCAAAGATATCGACGCCTATCGCCAGTTTCTTGAAAATCAATCAACCGAGGAAGGCAAAAAAACTCGGCGCAAACCACTCGGCAACACTAGTGGTTAACGGCTAGCTTGCGGGGCGAGCCCTCATCATCAGCCACATCCTCTACCGCAACGACTTTACGCGGCAGCAATCGCAGTAAGTAAGGTTTGCGCAGCACCAGAAACATCGCCGGCACAAAATACAGGGACAAAATCGTTGCCAGCGCTGTGCCGCCTGCAAGCACAATCGCGAACGGCGGCCAGAAACCGCCGCCATCAAGAATTAAGGGCATTAGGCCAACGACGGTTGTTATCGTAGTCGAGGTAATGTGACGAGTGCATTCCTGAACGGAACGAACAATCGCGGCAGGATCCGCAGCCATCGCCCGCGGGTTACTTTTCAGTTCAGTCAAAATTATAATCGCAGCGTTTACCGCCAAACCAATCAAGCCCATCAAAGCGACGATGCTGGTAAAACCAAAAGGATAATTCGTCAGCGACAGGCTTAGCATGCCCAGTCCGGCCGCCTGGCCTGCGACGATAAAAATGAGCAGCGAAAAACGGAAGGAATTAAAGGCCATGAGCACGGCTACCAGCATAAGTACTGCGATAATGCTCACGCTGCTAAACAATTTTGACATAGCCTTGTCGCGGTTTTCACTCTCGCCACCAATTTGCAATTTGTAGGCCGGCGGCACAGCAAATTGCTCTTGCTCAAGTCTGGATTTGATACGCGCCAGTACCACCGAGGGCAAAATGCCGTCGCGTATATAAACCTGGATCGTATTCACCCGCATACCGTCACGGCGTGTAATTTGTGCCTGCGCCGGTTTCAACTCGGCATCAGCAAGTGCCATCAAAGGTCGTGGCCCACTTGCCAATGTCATTGGCAGCAGTTCCAGTTCGTCGACTGCAACCGCCGAAATACCTTCCACTCGCACTCTGACCGGCAGTTGCTCTGTAGATTCAATCAGCGAACCGCCACGTACACCGTTGAGATCAGCCTGTAATTTGGCCGCAAGCTCCGTGGGAGACGAACCGCCGACACGGCTTTTAACCGGATCAACATCCAGCCAGACCTTGGGTACAACCTCGCCCAGGGTCGCACGTACATGCACAACATCCTCGGTATCGAGTGCCATGCGGCGAATATCTTCACCCATAGTTTTTAAGCGCTCCAACTCGGTACCTACCAAACGCAGCTCAACTGGCGCTTCTGCGGGAGGCCCCTGTTCAAGCCTGCGAAGAATGAGCTGATACTCCGGAAAGGCGCTATCAAACTGTTTCTGCAATTTTTTAACCAGACGATTCGCGGCCTGAAAATCCTTTGTGCTGATCATTGCCTGAGCGTAGTTTTGGGCGCCGTCGTTACCCTGCCGCAGGTTGTAGTAAAAAGACGGACCACTGCGGCCTACAAACCAATTCACCCCGGTAATATCGCTTTCTTTGTTCAGTACCGCAGATACGCGCTCGCTGGCTTCCAGTGTTGCCTCGATACTGGCCGAGGCAGGAAGAAAGAGTTCGAGATTTAACATATCCCGATCCGACACCGGAAAGAATTGCTCAGGCAATTTGGAGGCCTGAACGAAGCCCAAAACCGGCAGCAAGAAAATCAAAGCCATAGAACTTCGCGGAAAGCGCAGCGCGTAAGCCAGTGAGCGTGAGAACCAACTAGCTAAAACGGGAATACGTATTCCATGCGCTTGTGAACCGGATAAAAACCGCCCTGCGATTGGCGCGATAATAAACAGTGATATCAGCCACGAACCCACCAGCGAACCAATCACTGCCAAAGAGATGCCACTAATGAACTCACCGGCCGGCCCGGGCATAAGCACCATCGGCATAAAGGCGAGAACCGTTGTCAGCGTCGAACCCATAAGCGGCACCCAGAGGTGACGAAAGGCCTTCACTGCCGCACTGACCGGGGTGAGGCCGTCGCGGCGATAGCGCATCACGGTGTCGGCCATAACAATGGCGTTGTCGACCATGATTCCGAGCGCCACTATCAAACCCGTCACCGACATTTGGTGTATGGGCAAATCGATCATGCGCATACAGGCCAGTGAAAATAAGGTAGTTAAGGGCAAGGCCGCTGCGACTATGACGGCCGAGCGCCAGCCCAAGGTCAGCCAGAGAACGGCCAGTATCATGACAAAGCCAAGAACAATATTATTGCCAAGATCACCCAAGCGCTGCTCGTTGTAGCGCTCCTGGACAAACAGCTCCTGAATGCTTACTTCCGAGGGGAGTTCTGCTGCAAAATCAGCGGCGAGGGATTCTATGGTCTCGGTCCAGTGGTCACCGCGAACGGTGGACAGCATACGAACCGCGACAACAACCGCACGCCTGTCACCGACGAAGGCATAACTGCTAGCCGGATCGGTTTCGTGGCGATACACACGCGCAATATCGCCCAGTTGCAGGGAGATTGCCTGATCGTTGGTTATCAGCGGCAAATCACGGATATCCTCGACGCGGTCGAAAGCACCGGTGACTTCCAGCGACATACGATGCTGATCATTGTGCAGTTCGCCGGCGGCTACCTTGGCATCGCTGCCAGCGATATGATTGCTGATCGACCTGACATCAAGGCCGAGCGAGGCGGCCTTTACGGGGTCAATATCGACCCGCACTTCCTCTTGCGCCTGACCATAGATTTCCACCTGCGCTGTACCGCTGGTATTCACCATACGACTGGCGAGCTCAGAAGCATGACGGCTGATCACGTCCAGCTTGTTTCCCTCCCCCTGCCACACCAGTGCCGCAATCCAGGTAAAGGCATAGGAGCGGTCGCTGTGCAAAATGGGTTCAGCGACCTCAGCCGGGAGTAGATCCCGCGATTGGCGTATCTTTTCGCGTGCTTGCGCCCAAAGTGCTTCCGATTCATTACCGCGAATCTCATCACCTAGTTCAATCGTGATGGATCCCACACCCGCGCGTGCGGTTGACGTGAGATGCTCAATTTCTGAAATTTCGCGTAAGGCCTGTTCCAGGGGTTCCAGTACCAAAACTTCCACCCGCTCGGCGCTGGCGCCCGGAAAATGAGCGACAACGGTCGCATGCCGATTACTCATTTTCGGATCTTCAATGCGGGGCAAATTTTGTAAGGCGCCCAGACCAGACACCAGAATCAGGGCAATGGCCAAACAAACAACACGTGGGTTACCGAGGAACTTTTCCATCGAGTCTATTCTCCTCAGCGGGCTACAGGCTGAACGTGTTGCCCGGCGGCGAAACGGTGTACGCCGGCCGCAACAATACGGCTATTCGACGCAAGTTCTGCGCTGACAAAAACCCTGTCGCCCTCTTGATAGACTGGACTCACACTGTGCTTTTCAAGCACCGGCCCGCTCGCCTCGGTGTCTTTCAGAGCATAGACCGCCCAGGTGCCGCGATAACCCTCCAGCAGCGCCGACAGAGGCACCCAGAAGCCCTCCTGCGCCACCACCTGCTCCAGCAGCATGTACACAATACTGCCGTCGGCAACTTGAACATTCTCGTCAAAGGCAATGCGCACGCTGTGGGTTAAGGTACCGGGATTCAAACGTTCAGGCACCGATAGGACCCTCGCCCTGGTTTCGCCAAAGGGGCCTCGCACGGTAACCTGATCACCAGCGGCAATCGAATTGCGCATGGACTCGGGAATACCAATAACGGCTTCTCGATGACCTGATTCGAGGATATCCAATGCCGCTTGGCCTTCCTTTACGATCACGCCGGTATCGACGAACTTGGATACAATCTCGCCGTCAAAGGGAGCCCGTAAGGTCGACTTCTGCAGGCGAATATCGACGCCGCGGCGCTGGGCTTCGAGTTTTTCACGCTGTGCCAGCAGGATTTTTTCCCGCGCACGCAAATCATCAATCGCCTGCTGCGCCGAATAACCCTTGCTCTGCAAGCTGCGCTGACGGCTCAAATCCTGCTGTGCCTTATCCAAACTGGCGGCATTTTCGGCTATCGCGGCCTTCACTTCTTCGGCTTGGGTTTCCAATAGGCGTACATCCAGCTTGACCAGGACATCCCCGGCCTTGACGCTTTGACCTGCGTCGACAAAGACAGCGTCTACCCGCCCTGCTTGCTCAAAGGCCAGAGCCGAATGCTGGGGCGACAAAGCGCGGCCGGAAAATCGGCGCTGCGCCGAATAGCTATCCTGCCGTTGAAGCTCATAGGCCAATACCGGGTGTCGGTATTCGGAGGCTGCGAAGCCAAGTGTTGCAGTCGTTGACAACAGTACTGAGAGCAGGAATTTTGCCATTTTGTTGATCCGCGCTGTCCGTAGGTGGTGGCCGAGGAATGCACCCTATATAAACAAGACTGGACAGTCCAGTCTAGCTTTATTAAAGTCGTGTCATCAGTCCTAACGCACAAGGTTTCTGCAGTGTCGCAAGTACAAGGAAAACCAGCTCCGACAGCCGATACACCGGAAACCATAGCAGTATCCGGAGCAAGTCCCGGGCGCAGCAAAAATGAGGAAAAAGGCCGCCAGATTCTTGAAGCTGCCGGTAGCTTATTTATGCAGGAGGGGTACGGCGCCGTTAGTATGGAGCAAGTTGCCAGGGCCGCCGGCGTCTCCAAACAAACCGTTTACAGCCACTATGGCAGTAAGGAGAGCTTGTTTTCGGCCGCTATCGAACAAAAATGCGAAGACTATGAAATTGGCTATCAGGAAGCAGATAAGGAGCGGCCGGTTGAAGAGTTTTTACAGGAATTCATACAGCACTTCAGCGATTTGGTGACTTCGGAAGCGGGGATTTCAATCCACAGGGTTTGCATAGGCGAGGCCGACAAACGCACTGAGCTGTCGCAGCTGTTTTGGAACGCCGGCCCCCTCCCCATTATGCAGCGGCTGACCCACTACCTGGAAGCACAGGTACGGCGCGGCACCCTCGACATAGACAACGTTCACTTTGCCGCTGACCAGCTCTTGTTTATGGTGAAGTCGGATGTACATATGCGCGGCGTACTCGGCTTGCCCACGGAAGAAGCGAGGCGCGAACTGCCAGACTACCTCGCAAGCTGCCTCAAGGTCTTTATGAAGGCTTACGGTGTAAAAAACGTCGACTGAGAGAATGTATCAAGGTGTTCGGATAACTGCCCGGGTAAGTACGCCTCAGTTTGTGCAACTCCAGAAGCGCATTACGGTAGCCGGGTTCGTCTATAGGTTGGTAATAGGCGCGATAGAAGGCATCCGTCACCGCATTTAACCAAGGCCCATAGTCCGGCAGTTCCGCCACGACCCTATTCGCAAAATCACGCGGTGCCTCACCCTTGCGCCGCTCAAAACCTTGCGCCGCCAAAAGCGAGGTGCAGCGCACATAAGCCTGTACCTCTTTGGGAACGTACTGCCGCCGCGACCAGCCAAGGGTTAACAATCCCGCGACAACCATCGGAATAGCCAAGGCGACCAAAATAATCAGTGTCAGACGCTGACTGGCCAGATCGCCAAATAAATTCCGCAGAACCTCCCACTGTCGGTCACCGTCGTAATTAACGATCCATTTAACCCACTGATACTCGGCCCTATCCATCATCAGGCGCAGTTGGGCAATCAATGCAAAGTTACGCATTTTGCGCAGGGAAATAAAATCATCCGCAAGGTAGCCCGCCTGCCCCGCTAGCGCGGTATCAGCACCAAATTCTATGCGGTCAGGCGCTACCCACGCCGTCGGGTCGACCCGGGTCCATCCTGCCCCCTCCAACCAAAGCTCGGTCCAGGCGTGGGCATCGGACTGATGCACCAAGAGGTAGTTGGCGCCGCTGTTTCGCTCTCCCCCCTGATACCCCAGTACCACACGCGCGGGCACACCAGCCGCCCGCATCATAAAGACAAAACTGCTTGCATAGTGCTCGCAAAAACCCCGGCGTGTATCAAACAGGAATTCGTCAACGCTATTACGACCCAGTTTCGGCGGTTCGAGCGTGTAGACGAAAGAGCGCTCCTTAAAAAACTGTTCCGCAGCGACAAGTCGCTCTTTTACCGGTAACTCACGCCAGGAAGCTACCAAAGCACGTACGCGCGGATTGTAGTTCTCGGGCAAGTACAAATTATTGAAACGGCTATAGCGATCCAGGGGCGTATCCAACAAACTCGCGGGATAGCTTTCCACGCTATAGCGCACCCGGCCAACAAGTGGTTTTCTTGGCACATGCTGATAGCGGCCGTCCTGGCTCAATCCATCATGTTTTATCCGGGCCAGCGGAATAGACAACAACCATTCATGAACACCATGCTCAAGAATAATTTCATAGCGTAAAGGCTCGCCAAGCAATGTCGGCGCACTCAAAGTCTGTTTATCATACTTGTGCCTTGACCACTCCCTGCCGTCAAAATCCTCCAACACCAAGCCGCGCCAGTACAAACTCGAAGACGGCGGGATTTGCCCTTCAAAACTGGCGCGAAAAGCCAGCTCTGTCGAGCGGCTCAACTTTGAAATGTCGCCGGGCGACATGCTATCGCTAATGCCGGTGCGAGCACCTTCGCCGGGCAGTGGCACCGTCCACAGCGGACCAAAGCGCGGAAACACGACGAAAATCACCAGCATCAAGGGAATAGACTGGGCGAAAAGTTTCGCCGTACTCCACAACATGGGTTGTAATTCCATGTGGGGTCGGAATAACGATTGCTGCGCCATTAACAGGACCGTGAGTTGACACAAGGCCAGCGCGACTGTTGCCATGGACGTGCTAAATACAAAACTACAGCCCACAAGAAAATACGAGAGCATAAGCAGAAGCCAATGGTCCCGGACACTTTTTAGCTCAAGCAGTTTTAAAGTAAACGCAGTGATAAGTAAGGCAACCTGGGCTTCGAGCGCCAGCGCGGTGCGATATTCCAGCGCTATACCAATGATGGCGACCAAGGACAGGCCCCAGGTCACGGACCTTGGTGGAAAATGCCAGTCACCACGATAGATACGCCAGTACCAGTAGGCCGTCACTCCCCACACCAGGGTGCTCCAAATCGGCAGAATATCGAGATGCGGAGCGATAACGACTAATTGCGCGGCCAGTAGCCAAAAAAGAGAATGCCGGGTTAGGAAGCTTTCGTTCACAGCGCAGCCTCCGTCTCAAACAAGGCAAGAGCTTTCAGGCAACTTTGTAAGTGCCGTTCGCCCTTGTCAGGTGTAATCACGATACCGGGTAGGCGTAGACCGAAGGGCATACTGCGTTTATCACAGTCCAGTGCCCAGGCGCATAGACCACTCAAGCGAGGCTCGAGCCCCAGCATCGGCAACTTATCCCAATCGAGCCAAATCTCACTCTCAAGTGACTGCGAATGGTCCATAATTAATAGCGGCAGGCCTTTCGCGTAGGCACGCCAATAAGCCCGCCGCAGGGAGTCACCGGGCTGATATTCATGAAATCCCGCAAAATCATCACCCCATGGCTCTGCGAGTGTCGCCTCTCCGTCCATTTCGCCCGGCGCCGACGGTAGCTCCCCGGGCCACAGTGGCGCAGGGTAGATCAAGGCTCGCCAATCCAGCGCTACCCAGCTCCAGGTTCGAAGTATGCCCAGCGGAAAATGCGATTCGAGCCTTATTCTCGGAGGCCTGAAAAGGCCTCGATGTTCGGCCAGAGTGCGGAGGGTAATACAGCGTTCTTCATCGGCAGCAAGCCAGATGGTTTGCATCCCGCCATCGGGCCAGCCGATTTGGACGGCAACACGCTCACGCCGGTGACTACGCAAATAGAGTTGAAAATCTACCACTTCACCGGCAAAAGCCTGGGAAGCGGAACCAGCCTGAAGCTCCAGGCCGGAAAAATTGCCGTAGGTGTGATAAATCACCACCATCAGCAAGCTGAACAACCAGAAGGTCAAACCAAAAATCAGATTATTCTGATAGTTGATCGCCATGACCAGCAATACCAGCAGCAACAACAAAAAGCCCAGGCCGGTTCGCGATACAAAAATAAAAATTCGATTTTGCTGCAGAACAACGTGATTTACGGGCTTTATGCGCCGGCTTAGCCAGCTTTCCCAGTAGCGCCTCGCGCGATCGCGAATCACGGGATTTACACCACGACCGGCACGTCTTCTAACAAATGGCTAACCAGGGAACGGGAATCACCACCGCTTTGGGATTCGCGCAGGCGATGCGCAGCGACCGGCTCAAGCACGGCTTGCACATCTTCCGGCACTACGTAGGCGCGGCCCTTAATCAATGCCCACGCCTTGGCACAATGCAGCAATGCCAGAGCCGCCCGAGAGGACAGCCCGCAAGCAAAATGCGAATCGGTACGCGTAAAGGCAATCAGACGCTGTAAATAGTCGAGAACGCTGTCGCGCACCTCAATCTCATCAACCCTCTCCTGCAAGGTCACCAATTGCTCGGTCGTAATCACCGCTTTGAGCTTTTGCAGAAGCTGACGCGGGTCCTTGCCGGTTAGCAATTGTCTTTCTGATTCTGCGTCGGGATAACCTAAGGAAATACGCATCAAAAAGCGGTCTAGCTGAGACTCCGGCAGCGGAAAAGTACCGGATTGAAACAGAGGATTCTGAGTCGCTATAACGAAAAAAGGTGTTGGCAGGTTTCGTGTTTTACCTTCCGCAGTAACCTGATATTCCGCCATCGCTTCCAGCAAAGCACTCTGGGTTTTAGGGCTGGCGCGATTTATTTCATCCACCAACAACATCTGGGTGAAAATTGGACCGGGATGAAATTGGAAGCCTCCCTCACGGCGATCAAAAATTGATACTCCGAGTACATCGGCCGGCAATAGATCACTGGTGAATTGGACGCGCTGATATTCCAGACCCGTTGCGCGCATCAATGCTTGCGCCAAGGTAGTTTTGCCGACGCCGGGCAGATCCTCTATCAGCAAGTGACCCCTCGCCAATAAACAGCAGACAGCCAGTTGCACCTGTTGCCGCTTACCGAGCAATATTGTACTAACCTGATCTATCAGCTGGTCAGCAATCATAACGCAGCCAAACCGCGATCGAGATCTGCACGCAAATCCTCTACCGCCTCAAGCCCAACCGAGACTCGAATAAGGTTGTCCGTAATTCCCGAACTATCCCGGTCACCCTGGGACAAACGGCCATGCGTCGTGGTTGCAGGGTGCACGATTGTCGTCTTGGCATCTCCCAGGTTTGCTGTAATCGACATTAAGCGAGTGGCGTCGATAAACTTCCAGGCCTCGTCCTTACCGCCTTTAACGCGAAAGGACAGAACCCCGCCAAAGGCTCGCTGTTGTTTTGCCGCCAAAGCGTGCTGCGGATGGTCCGCTAGACCTGAATAGAAAACCTTTTCGATTTTGTCCTGCTTCGTCAACCAACTCGCCAGTTCCAGGGCGCTGGCGGAATGGGCTTCCATGCGAATGCGCAGCGTTTCGAGCCCCTTCAGGAAAACCCAGGCGTTAAACGCACTCATGGTTGGACCGGCAGAGCGAACGAAACCAAGAACTTCCGCCATTTCTTCCGATCGACCGACAACAGCGCCACCCACACAGCGACCCTGTCCATCGAGATATTTAGTCGCAGAATGTACAACTATATCGGCGCCCAGCTTGAGCGGGAGTTGCAGTGCCGGGGTGCAGAAGCAGTTATCGACGACCAGCAGGCTATTGTTCGCATGTGCGATGTCGGCAATGGCGGCAATATCAGCAATTTCAGCAAGCGGGTTTGAGGGTGTTTCCAAAAAAAACAGCCGGGTCGTGGTGCGAGCTGCCGCCTGCCACTCACTCGGGCTTGTTGGCGAAACAAACGTCGTTTCGACACCGAACTTGCCTAAATATTTACTCAGCAGAACAGTCGTCGTACCAAAAACACTGCGCGAACAGACGATATGGTCGCCTGCCTTCAACAGCGCGAGACACGTGGTTAATATGGCCGCCATGCCTGAGGAGGTCGCAACGCCCTGCTCAGCGCCCTCCAGGGCCGCAATCCGCTCTTCGAACGTTCTGACTGTCGGATTAGTGTAGCGTGAGTAAACGTTACCGGGTTGTTCGCCTGAAAAGCGCGCCGCCGCTTCACGAGCATCAGCAAACACATAACTTGAAGTCGCAAAAATAGGTTCGGCGTGCTCGCCCTCGTGGGTGCGCTGCTGGCCCGTCCGCACCGCACGAGTATCTAGCTGTGCTTCTAGCAGAACCTGTAGGCGTTCCTCATTGATATCAGTCAATTCAGTTTCCAGATTTCAAAAAATATTTCTATCACATATCGTTGTGCAGGCCAATCAGCGCACCGTCACTACCGAACAGCTGCTCTCGCTTTTCCTTCATGGTATCGCTGCGATCTTTGGCCAAACGATCCAGGTAGGATTGATCAACATCCATAGTAGCGTATTCACCCGTGAATACTGAACAATCAAAATTGCGTATGTTTTTGTTACCCTCGCCGGAGCAGGCAACGAGATCCTTCAGATCCTGGTACACCAGCCAATCCGCGCCAATCAACTTGGCAATCTCGTCCTCCGTGCGATTGTGGGCAATCAACTCTCCTGCCGAGGGCATATCAATGCCGTACACATTCGGATATCGCACTGGCGGCGCTGCCGAGGCAAAGTACACTTTGGCCGCACCGGCTTCGCGAGCCATTTCAATAATCTGCTCGCAGGTCGTGCCGCGCACAATGGAGTCGTCAATCAGCATGACATTTTTGCCTTTGAACTCAAGTCCAATGGCATTGAGTTTTTGCTTTACCGATTTTTTACGAACACTCTGGCCCGGCATAATGAAGGTTCGGCCGATATATCGATTTTTGACCAGACCTTCCCGGAATTTAACGCCGAGTCGCGCCGCCAGTGATTGACCTGCTATACGGCTGGAGTCCGGAATGGGGATGACCACGTCGATATCGTGATCGGGTTTCAGGCGCAGGATTTTGTCAGCAAGGCGCTCCCCTTGGCGCAATCGTGCCTTGTATACCGAGACACCATCCATAATGGAATCCGGTCGGGCAAAGTAGACATGCTCGAAAATACAGGGGTTAAGATCAGCGGACTCGGCGCACTGGCGCAATTCAATATTGCCCTCATTGTCAATGTAGATCGCTTCGCCGGGGGCGAGGTCGCGCACTAATTTGTAGCCCAATGCGTCCAGCGCGACGCTTTCCGAGGCGATCATGTATTCCACGCCTTTTTTGCCTTCACGGCGGCCATAGACAATAGGTCGAATCCCGTTCGGATCACGTATACCCACTATCCCGTAGCCGGCCAACATCGCAACCGCCGCATAGCCGCCGGCACAGCGTTTATGTAGACCGGCTACCGCTGCAAAGATATCGTCTGCCGTCGGCACCAGCTTGCCAAGCTTCTGCAGCTCGTGGGCAAAAATATTGAGCAGCACTTCCGAGTCAGATTCAGTGTTGAGGTGGCGCAAATCCGATTGATACAATTCCTGTGAAAGCGCACCGGCATTTGTCAGATTGCCATTGTGCGCAAGCGAAATGCCGTAAGGCGAGTTCACGTAAAAGGGCTGCGCAAGCGCCGGACTGGAACTGCCCGCCGTCGGGTAGCGTACATGCCCTATTCCGCAATTGCCCTGCAACTGCTGCATATGGCTGGCACGAAAAACGTCGCGCACAAGGCCATTTGCTTTGCGCTGATTCAACTTGCCGTTATGGCAGGTTACGATGCCGGCAGCGTCCTGACCGCGATGTTGCAATACCGTTAGGGCATCATAGATTTCCTGATTCACCGGAGTTTTGGCAACAATGCCAACAATGCCGCACATAGTATTTCCTCTAAAGTCCTTTCGACCTATTGTCTGCAACGAGGGCAGATATCCAGGCACTTACATCATTAAAACTTTGTTCAGACCAGTCTTTCAGCAACATGAAGTGAGGAATCAGCTGCGACTCTTGCCACCAGCGATCCTGATCGATATCGGTTAACAGCTTCGGCCCTACCACCAGCATGGCCACAACGATGATCACACCACGGGCTGCGCCGAAGATCATGCCCAATAGTCGATCAGTTCCACCCAGACCGGTTTTCTTGACGATTTCGCTAAGTAAATAGGTTGTTAAGGTTCCGACAATCAGGGTGCCGGCGAAAAGACTGACGTAGGCGACTAATTCGCGCAGATAAACCTTCTCAATGGCATTTTCCAGCAATACCATCATCTGCTGGTGAAAGGTCATGGAGACTACAAAGGCCACTGCCCAGAAAGCTAGTGAAAGAGCCTCTTTGACAAAACCTCGAATCAAGCTGATGAGGGCAGAAATGGCGAGAATGCCAAGAATTGCCCAATCAACCCACAGAAAATTGGAAAGCACGTCAGGGCCTGTTTAAACAATTTGCGGGAATTCTACCAAGCTATGGGCTGCACGCCCAACATTAATCTCTTAGGGCTCAAATTTATGAATAAGAGCCTTAAGCTTAAAGGTCGATTCTATCTCAGCCTTAATCTGCTGGGCCTTCGCTTCCTTAAGCTCGGGGCCAACAAAGACACGCTGTAAGACCGCACCGGAAGCAGTTGGTGCTGCGCGCACATAAGCCTTGTAACCCTTCTCCTGCAAGCGTTGTTTCAGGTTTTCGGCATTAGCGCCGCTGCTAAAACTAGCCACCTGAACGACCCAAGCATTCGCTACGCCGGTGTTTTCGTCCAGCATGGGTGCCGATTTTTCCGCGGGTTTGTCTTCAACAGGCGCTTTTTCCTTTGGCGCCGGCTTTTCTGTCACTTGCGGAGGCGGCTCAGCCGCAACAACCAAATCCGGCACGGGCGGCTCAGGCAATGCCTGCTGTTTCGGCACTTCCGGAATATTCTGCGGACGCTGTGGAGTGATGGCATCAGGCTCAGCAAGGTCAGGCGCGGGGGGAATCTGAGTATCTCGATCTACCTTGTACGCAGCTGGACCAGTAAACAAAACAGACCACAAGACGACGCCGCCACTTAGCAGCACAAGGGCGCCTACCAAGCGCTGTTTCATTTATACCTCTCCTTCATATGATAGCCGCGAAACCTTTCTGGCCAGGATCGTTTTAATTTCGGCGATCGTGAATACCGAACCAAATACAACCAGTCGCTGCCCTGATTCCAGCAAGGATACAGCTCTGGCGAAGGCCTGTCGCATGTTCTTGCTAACACTGATCATATGGATATCTTGCTGGTGCAGAATCGGCGCCAGATCACGAGCCGGTTTAGCGCGCGGGTTGTCCTTGAGGTCGCCCAAAAACCATGCGTCGATGCAGGGTTTGAGTGCCGACACCATGCCAACAATATCCTTGTCTGCCATTACCGCAAACAATGCGCAGCATCGATCTACTTTTGGCAAACTCAAAAGGTGCTCGGCGAGCGCTTTTGCTGCCGCCGGATTGTGCGACACATCAAGAATGATTTCTATCCCATCAAAGTCGATCGACTCCTGCCGACCCGGTACACCCAGCGTTAATGCACTGTAGTCCACAATATCGACACCAGACAGTAGCCGGATTGCTTGTAAGGCTGTTGCAATATTGCTGTCCAGAAGTCGAAGCTCCTGAGTAATAGGGAGTTCAGCGAGCTTATCGTCACCAGAGCGCCCCTGCCATTTCGGCGTCGCGCCCGCCCTTTGCAGACTGAAATCCCGTCCATAGATGAATAGCGGCGCGCCGAGTTCGCGCGCCCGCGCCACAAGGGATTCAGGAGGATTGGCGTCGCCACAAACTGCTGCGACTCCCTTGCGGAATATCCCGGCTTTTTCGCGCCCGATCGCCTCGCGATCGTCACCCAACCAGGCCTGATGGTCCAGGTCTATTGATGTCACCACTGTTAGCTGAGGCTCGACTATGTTAACCGCGTCCAGGCGCCCACCCAGACCGACTTCCAATATGAGATAGTTGAGCGATTGCCGGGAGAAATGCTCCAGGGCGGCGAGCGTGCCAAATTCAAAATAGGTCAGTGAGACTCCCTGCCGGTGATTCTCAACGGCCTCGAAGCTTTCCACGATAGCGTCGTCACTGACTTCTACGCCATCAACCTGAATCCTTTCGTTATATCGCTGGAGATGGGGAGAGGTGTAGGCACCGACACGGTAGCCTGCTGACAGAAGCAGATTGTGCAACAGCGCGACAACGGAACCTTTTCCGTTAGTACCCCCAACAGTAATCACTGTGACTTTGGAGAAATCGAGGCCCATACGGGCATACACCTGCCCGATTCTATCGAGGCCCAGCGCCATGGGCGCCGGGTGTAACTGCTCTAGCCGTTGCAGCCAGTCAGATAATTGTCTTGAGATCATTCCTGTCTATAGAAACTCATACTGCCCAGAAGGCGGCTGAGGGTATCGCGCATGTCCTTGCGATGCACGATCATGTCTATCGCTCCGTGCTCGAGCAAAAATTCGCTGCGCTGAAAACCAGCCGGCAATTTTTGACGAATGGTTTGCTCGATAATATTGGGGCCGGCGAAGCCGGCGCGCGCGCCGGGCTCAGCAACGTTTATATCGCCCAGCAGAGCCAAGCTGGCAGACACACCACCGTAGATGGGGTCTGTCATCACAGAGATATAGGGCACACCCGCCTGCTTCATTTTCTCCAGTACCGCGCTGGTTTTAGCCATTTGCATCAGGGAGATCAAGGCTTCCTGCATTCGCGCACCGCCGGAGGCCGAAAAACAGATAAGAGGAACGCGCTCTTCCAGAGCAAGATTGGCAGCCTGCGTAAACTTCTCACCGACGGCGTAGCCCATCGACCCGCCGTGAAAATTAAATTCAAATGCAACCGTGATTAGCGGAAGTTCGTTCAGGCTTCCGCGAAATGCGATAAGGGCGTCTTTTTCGCCCGTCGATTTCTGGGCCGCCGTAAGACGATCGCGATATTTACGCTTATCCTTGAACTTGAGTCGGTCAACCGGTTCGATATGGGTCAGAACCTCCTCACGACCTTCTTTATCGAGAAAAATATCCAGTCGACGTCGGGCCCCAATTCGCAAATGGTGGTCGCACTTGGGACACACATCGAGGTTGGCCTCCAGTTCCGGCCGGTAAAGCACGGCCTCGCATTTAACACATTTTTTCCACAAACCTTCCGGAATTGCGCTACTGCGTCCGGAATCACCACGTTTATCAACGAGGTTTTCCTTGCGGACAATGGAGGGAACAATTTTATCAACCCAACTCATGATGCTTCCTGACCGAGATTCAAATTAGTCCGGTATTTTAACTACTTAAGGCGTCAAGTGCATGACGAATGTCGCGAATTAATGTTGTCGCCTCCAACACCGCAGGCTCACTTCCACCACTTTCAGCAATACGTGAAACCAGCGCGCTACCGACTACCACGCCTTCGCAACAAACCGCTACGCGCGTCGCCGTTTCCGCATCTTTAATCCCGAAACCGACTGTAACAGGCAAATCTGTGTGCGCCTGAATACGCTTCATTAGGGCCTGTACTTGCACTACATCAATATTCCCGGCACCGGTCACACCTTTAAGCGACACACAATAGATGTAGCCGCCGGCCATCGCCGACACCTTGGCTATGCGCTCATCCGTCGTGGTTGGCGCAAGCAGAAAAATATTATCAATAGCTTGCTCTGCAAGGCAGCGGTTCAAATCTCCCGCCTCTTCCGGCGGCATATCGACGATAAGCACACCATCGACACCGGCCTTATTCGCGCGCTCCGCAAAGGCGGCATAGCCCATGCGCTCTACCGGATTGGCATAGCCCATCAAAACGACAGGCGTTTCGCCATCGCTTTTACGAAATTCAGCAACCAGTTCAAGTATCGCGCTCAAGCTGACGCCGTGTGCCAAGGCACGCTCGTGGGCTAACTGAATAACGGGCCCCTCCGCCATCGGGTCGGAGAAAGGAACACCAATTTCGAGGATGTCGGCACCGTGACCGACTAATTTATGCATTAGCGGCAGGGTGAGCTTCATCTCCGGGTCACCGGCGACAATATAAGGCACCAGAGCCTTGCGGTTTTCCCGGCGCAACTTTTCAAAGGTGGGCGTTAAACGACTCACTCTACAATCCCGTTAAGTTAGTTGGATGCCGTCGATTTGCGCGACAGTATGAATATCCTTGTCACCGCGCCCCGAAAGGTTAACGATGATAATCTGGTCTTTCGCCATGCTGGCCGCATGCTTCTTCGCATACGCCAGCGCATGACTGGACTCCAGTGCGGGCATGATGCCTTCAACCAGGGTTAATTCGCGAAAGGCCG
>JBFJTG010000064.1:0-17804 GCA_041625575.1 Litorivivens sp. | reverse complement strand
TGGCCGACTCCTATGATGTCATTGTCGTGGGCTCGGGGATCGGGGGGCTCGTTAACGCGGCGCTGCTGTCTTTGTTGGGGCAGCGGGTCTGTGTATTGGAGCAGCACTATACCGCCGGGGGCTACACTCACGCCTATGAGCGAGAAGGCTATGAATGGGACGTTGGCGTGCACTATATCGGCGACGTGCACAAACCCTCGTCGACTCTTCGGCGCATTTTTGATGTCGTGAGCGATGGCCGCTTGCAATGGGCAGAAATGGACGCGGCCTACGATCGCATCATTTTGGGCGATCGCGAGTATGACCTGATCGCGGGTACTGAAAATTTCATTAATGAGTTGATCGACCGCTTTCCCGATGAAGAAGCTGCAATTCGTCACTATGTCGCACTCATTCGCAAAACCAGCTATCAAAGCAGTCGTTTTTTCGCGGGCCAGGCCATGCCGCGCAGCTTGGGGCGGGCTTACGGCAAATCCCGCTCCCTGTTAATGGATAAGCACTTTTTTCAAACCACGCGGGAAGTTCTGGAAAATCTCACGTCGAATCAGGAGTTGATCGCTGTCCTCACGGGGCAGTGGGGAGACTACGGTTTACCTCCGGCTGAATCTTCATTTCTGATGCATGCGCTGGTTGCCAAACATTACCTTGCGGGCGGTGCCTATCCGGTCGGTGGTGCATCGGCTATGGCGCGCACGATCATTCCGACAATTCAGGCGGCCGGAGGCGAAGTGTTTACCTACGCGGAGGTGGAGCAAATCCTGATTGAAGGTAAGCAGGCGGTCGGCGTGCTTATGGCTGATGGCACCGAGATTCGTGCTCCCAAAGTTGTGAGCAATGCGGGCTTCCTGCCTACGGTAAAGCGATTGCTACCGGAGTCTGCGCGGCACCTGCTGCCGAGCGAAGGTAAAGAAAAGCAGATTAAGTTGTCGAGTGCCCACCTTTGCCTTTACGCGGGGTTCAAGGGAACACCGGCAGAGCTGGGTATGGAGACAACGAACTTGTGGATATATCCGAGTGAGGATCACGAAGGTAATTTACAGGCCTATCTCGACGCGCCTGACGAAGCGCCTTTTCCGCTGGTGTATGTGTCGTTCCCCTCTGCCAAAGACCCTGATTGGGAAAATCGCTATCCGGGTAAATCGACTGTCGAAATTGTGACTGTCACCCAGCCGGAATGGTTTGGCGAGTGGCAGGGAACAACCTGGCAGCAGCGCGGTGATAACTACGAAGCCAAAAAGAAACAGCTCGCTGACAAATTACTGTCTATTTTGTTTAAGCGTATGCCGCAGCTGGAGGCAGCGTTAGATTTTCATGAGCTGTCTACGCCCCTGTCGACCCAGTTTTATCAGCGCAACCAGCAGGGTGAAATTTATGGCCTCGAACATTTTCCTGATCGATTCGATCATCCTTCGCTGCACCCGCAAACTCCCATTAAAAACCTGTATTTGACCGGCGCCGATATTGTGACGGCGGGCATTGGCGGGGCGGTAATGGGGGGGATGATGACTACCAGCGTTATGCTTGGACCGGTGAAGGCGCGCCAAATGATGAAGCTCTTGAAAAGCTGGCAACCAAGCGAGCCACAGCCCGCCTAGGTAACACCTTTCAGGGTTCGGTTAATCCATCCGAGCAGGAACTTGGATTGGCTGCGATCGCTATTTACTATCTCGGCGTAGCGCGCCACTTTGGCCATGGCGTAGTGGTAGAGAAACTCCTTGGCCGGATGTTGATTGATTAGATCGATGGTAATCGGGCCCATTACGCCGTCTGGCGTGGCACCTAGCACCTGTTGGGCGAGACGCACAGCGGTGCGCAGCCCGGCGTTGACGGCGAAATCAAATAAGGTTTCGGCGATGCGCTGATCCTGAATATGATCCCCGCGCAGGCGCCCCCAGAAGTGTTCACGATAAAATTCTTCGACACTGGTGCTTAGATCGGGATTACTCATGTCTTGCGCGTCAATCATTGACCAGCCGCGCCAACTCGGGTGATAGCGCCGTGCTATGCCGGCATAGGTGTCGCCGCCGCGATCGCCCGGGACATTGTGGAAGACGTAGCCGCCTTCATTGCGAATCATTTCTTCGAATGCTTCTCTAAACTCTGCCATGATCAATCCCTGATAATTGAGTTTTCTGTTGAAATAATACACAGACAAATTCAATCTCGTCAAAAGCTCTGCTTGGCGGAAATGGCCGTATGGCCCTATGCTGGGGTAAGCCGACATTGATTCCATCGCCAGCTTGCGAGGGGCTTTGAATTAGATCGACAATACCTGATCGTCGCGCCGGAGTCCGGTGCCTGTAAATAAGGAATATCTACATGGAGCTTTCGCTCGCGCTCGTCCTGATTCTTGTCACCGGTATTCTCTGTCAGTGGCTGGCATGGCGGCTTCGTATTCCTGCGATTGTCTTGCTTGCCGCGGCTGGCCTGCTGCTCGGCCCGATCGGCGGGGTGGTTCACCCGATAGACGATTTCGGTTCGGGTTTAAATTCCGTTATCCAGCTCTTCGTCGCGGTTATTCTATTTGAAGGCGGCCTCAACCTGCAGTTGCACGAACTGCGGGAGGCGGGGCGCGTCGTTAGGCGTTTGACCTCTGTCGGCGTGGTTGTGGCATGGGTGTTGGGTACTCTGGCGGCGCATTTTGTCGGCGGCCTGAGTTGGCCGGTGGCCCTGCTGCTGGGTGCCATTTTGGTGGTGACCGGCCCCACCGTGATAATGCCCCTGCTTAAGCACGCCAACTTAAACCGGCGTACGGCCTCGTATTTGAAATGGGAAGGTATTATCAACGACCCGATCGGGGTGTTGCTGGCCGTTATCGTTTACCAGTATTTTTTGTACTCCGGCGAGGGAGGGGGCTTGGGTTCTGCTCTTTCCAGCCTGATTATTGCCGCGCTGGTTGCCTTGGGTATTGGCGGTGGCGGTGGCTTTACCCTGGGGATATTTTTCCGCCGTGGTTGGGTGCCGGAGTATCTCAAGGCTCCCATGATTATCGCCGTGATACTGGGTATTTATGCACTTTCGCATTTGGTGCTGCACGAGTCCGGGCTGCTGGCGGTTACGGTGATGGGCGTTGTCATGGGTAATATGCGCCTGCGCAGTATCGATGAAATGCGTCGCTTCAAGGAATACATCACCATCATTTTGGTGTCCTTCCTGTTTGTCGTTCTCACGGCCTCGCTCGACCCGGAAATTCTCAAGCAGGTTAACTGGCGCATGGTAGCGATGCTCCTGGTTTTTTTGTTTGTGGTGCGTCCGGCCACGGTCTGGCTTTCTACCATCGGCGTTGACTGTAATTGGCGTGAGCGTTTGATGATTGGCTGGATCGCGCCCCGCGGGGTGGTCGCCGCCGCATCGGCAGGTGCCTTTGCTCCCGCCATGATCGAAGCGGGCTATGCCGGTGCCGAATTGCTGGTGCCTGCAGTATTCATGGTGATCTTCGCGACGGTTATTCTTCACGGCTTTTCGCTGGGGCCCTTGTCTATCCGGCTGGGGCTGCGCGCCGACGGTTCCGGCCGGGTGTTGATCGCCGGATCATCGCCCTGGACGATAGAACTGTGTCGGGTGCTTAAGGAACTAAACGTTGACGTCCTGATCGCTGACACCGATTGGGCGCGTCTGCGACCTGCGCGCCAGCAGGGGCTGACAACCTGGTATGGGGAGGTTTTGTCGGAAAAAGCGGAAGAGGCGCTGGAGCTTGACGGTGTCAAAATTGTGCTCGCGGCAACCGGCAACGTGGCCTACAACTCAATGGTCTGCAATCATTTTGCGGTCGAAGTTGGGCGCAACAAAGTGTTTCAGCTAAGCGATGCAGACACCGCCGATGATACGGATCGCCGCAAGGTAGCTCATGCGCGACGGGGCATCAGTGTATTTTCGCGCAAGGTGACCTTTGGCGCGCTGTGGAACAATCTCATCCGCGATTGGAAATTTCAAAAAACACGCGTGACCGAAGAGTTCAGCGGCGAGTCCATTATTATGCAGCTGTCGGAAGAGTCGGTAATGGTTGCGGTTGTGAGTAAGGAGGGGCGCCTGGATTGGGTGTCTCAGGAGTCGCCGACTTTGAAGGTAGGCGACACCCTTGTGAGTTTTGTACCGCCTGCCAAAGCCTAGGGTTGATCGCTGCCTGTAAATGCAGGCAGCGATTGTTGAGGGCTATTTGAGTTTTTTATACTTAACCCGCTCCGGTTGCGCTTTTTCGCCTTTACGGGCAATTAGGTCTTCGTGGTATTCCGTATAGTTTCCCTCGAAAAAGACAACTTCCGAATTGCCTTCGTAAGCCAGTATGTGTGTGGCAATACGGTCGAGGAACCAGCGATCGTGCGAGATAACCATCGCGCTACCCGGGAAGGCCAGCAGTGCCTCCTCCAGTGCTCGCAGGGTTTCGACGTCCAAATCGTTCGACGGCTCATCGAGTAGCAATACGTTGCCGCCCTGACGCAAAGTGCAGGCCAGTTGCAGGCGACCACGTTCACCGCCGGACAGTTCGCCCACGCGTTTTTGCTGGTCGGTGCCTTTAAAGTTAAAGCGACCAATGTAGGCGCGCGAGGGTACTTCATAGCCGTTGATGTTGAGGATGTCGTGGCCATCGCTGACCGCTTCCCAGACGGTTTTACTATCGTCCAGAGAGTCGCGCATTTGATCAACCGAAATCAGTTTTACGGTTTCGCCGAGCTCGACGGTGCCGCTGTCCGGTTGTTCTTTGCCGTTAAGCATTCTGAACAGGGTGGTTTTACCGGCGCCATTGCCACCAATGACTCCGACAATGGCACCTTGGGGGACGGAAAAGCTCAAGTTATCCAGCAGCACCTTGCCGTTGAAGGTTTTGCTCACGTCATTCACTTCAATGACCTTGTCGCCTAGGCGAGGTCCTGGCGGAATGTAGATTTCGTTGGTTTCGTTGCGGGTCTGGAATTCTTGCGATTGCAATTCTTCAAAGCGCTGTAAGCGCGCTTTGTTTTTTGCGCGCCGGCCTTTCGGGTTGCTGCGTACCCATTCCAGTTCCGAGTCGATAGTACGTTTGCGTGAGGCTTCTGATTTGGATTCCATTTTCAGGCGTTCGTCTTTGGCCGCGAGCCAGTCCGAGTAATTGCCTTCGTAGGGAATACCGCGACCGCGATCCAGTTCCAAAATCCAGCCGGCGGCATTGTCCAGAAAGTAGCGATCGTGGGTGATGGCAACTACGGTGCCGTTAAAGTCGCAGAGAAAGCGCTCCAGCCAGGCAACGGATTCGGCATCCAGATGGTTGGTTGGCTCATCCAGCAATAACATATCAGGACCTGACAGCAGCAGGCGGCAGAGGGCGACACGACGCATCTCACCGCCTGACAGCTCACTGATTTTGGCGTCCCAGGGCGGGAGGCGCAGTGCGTCGGCAGCAACTTCCAGCAGGCGGTCGAGATTGTGGGCGTCGCTTGCCTGAATGATGTTTTCCAGCTCTTGTTGCTTTTTAGCGAGTGCGTCAAAGTCCGCATCCGGTTCGGCATAGGCGGCGTAAACCTTGTCAAGTTCAGCCAGTGCGTTTTTGGCTTCTGCCAGGCCGTCTTCCACGTTGCCGCGTACATCTTTGTTCGGATCCAGTTCCGGTTCCTGCGGCAGGTAGCCGACTTTAATGCCCGGTTGAGGACGTGCTTCACCGTTAAAGTCGGTATCCAGGCCCGCCATGATGCGCAAAAGGGTGGATTTACCTGAGCCGTTCAGGCCCAGTACGCCAATCTTTGCGCCCGGAAAAAATGAGAGTGAGATATTGCTTAGAATTTCCCGTTTGGGTGGCACAACCTTGCCAACCTGGTTCATGGTGTAAACGTATTGCGCCATGTGTTGAGTTCCGTATGAAGTCTGGTCCGATGGGATGATAGGTGCTTGCGCGCACGTTAGCGAAAAGTGCGGCAGTTATCAATCTTGTGCAAAATATACCGATTGGGGCGTGTCCAACTCCAGATAGTGTACCGAAAATAACTGTTCGTCATCCTGCCAAAGACCTCGGGGCTTAAAGCCTGCCTGCTTTGCCATGTCGGTGAATTCCCGGGGACTGTACTTGAAGCTGTTCTCGGTATGTACCGTATCCCCTGCCGCAAAATCGAATTGGTCGCCATTGATGCGAACCCGCTGTTTGGCATTGCTGACAAGATGCATTTCGATGGCACCACTTACCTCATTCCAGAAAGCGTTGTGCTCCCATTGTTGAATGTCGAAATTGGCGCCAAGCTCGCGGTTAAGTCGCTTTAAGATGTTGAGGTTAAAGTCGGCAGTAATGCCCTGGCTGTCGTTGTAAGCCGCTTCGATGCGAGCGCGACTTTTCTTTACATCAACGCCGATCAAAAGTCCGCCGGGCTGTTCCCCCTGCGCGGCAAGTCGCGCAAAGCGTTTCAGTAAGTCGACGGCTTCGCGTGGCGCGAAGTTGCCAATGGTTGATCCGGGAAAGAAAACAACGGTGCGAGTAAATGGAGCCTGTGGCGGCCGAAGCGTGAGGGCGCTACTGTAATCCGCGCAGATGGGCTGAATTTCCAGTGGCGGGAAATCGCGATGAAGTTCTGCTGCGGCCTGGGTGAGCTGCTCGCGTGAAATATCGATAGGCGTATAGGCAACAGGGCTCTCAAGCGCTTTAAGTAGCAGGCGTATTTTTGTACCCGCGCCACTGCCGTATTCGACGATTCGGGCCTTGTCTCCTATCAGGCTAGCCATCTCCGGTAGATGTTTTTCCAAGATGCCAACTTCGGTGCGCGTTGGATAGTACTCGGGCAGCTCGCAGATCTGCTCAAACAATTTGGCACCTTCTGCGTCGTAAAAATATTTGCAGTGCAGGCGCGGTGGCGTCGATTTGAGTCCGGCGATGGACTCCTCAAGCAGGGTGTTGGTATGGGGTTCCATATCAATCAGATCATGCATCTTTCGCAAGCCTCAGCCCGGCAAACTGCCAGCGCATGTGGGGGTAGAAGAAATTGCGATAGGTGTTGCGGCTATGCCCTTCTGGCGTGATGCAGGCGCTGCCACGCAATACCATTTGTGAGGACATAAATTTGCCGTTGTATTCGCCGAGGCTGCCAGTGAGCGGTTTGAAGCCCGGGTAAGCCTGGTAGGCCGAGGAAGTCCACTGCCATAGCTGACCAAAATAGCCCTTATCGCAGTGTGTCGGATGCAGTCCAGTATCGGCAGTGTTACTTGGTGCGGCAATTTCCCACTCTGCTTCGGTGGGCAATCTGGCGCCGGCCCAGGTAGCGAACGCCGCAGCCTCGAAGTAGCTGATATGGCAAACCGGCTTATGGGGTGCTCGCGGCTGCACTCCGTAGAGCGTAAATTCCTTCCGGTCTTCGCCGTCGTCTTGCCAGTATAGGGGCTTGCGAATGTTGTTTTGTTCCCGCCACTCCCAGGCTTCCGAGAGCCAGAGTAGCGGGTTGTGATAGCCACCGTCGGTTATGAAGTTTTGCCAGTCCTGGTTGCTCACCAGATTTTTATTTAATTCAAACGCGTTCACCCAGCACTTGTGCGCAGGCGTTTCGTTGTCATAACAAAAGTCTGTGCTTTCGGCGTCGTTACCAATAGACACCAGTCCACCCTCGTGGTGAGTCCACCCGCTCGATGGCGCATCCGGATTGTCAGGAAAGGCTGCGTCGGAATAGGCGGGCAATAGGGGGTTGCACGAAAAGAGATGTTTGATATCCATGAGCAGCAACTCCTGATGCTGCTGTTCGTGATTCAATCCCAAGGTAATGAGCTGTTCAATTTTGGCGGGTATGTCATCGAGTTCCCCAAGCCAAGACTCAATTAGGGTGTCGATGGCATGTCGGTAATCGAGTATTTCTGTCAGGGCTGGCCGCGACAAGAGTCCGCGCTCCGGGCGCGCATGGCGCTCACCCTTGCTGACATAGTAGCTGTTGAAGAGATAGCTGAATTGCGGGTGGAAGGGCTGGTAGAGCTTCAGGTATTCTGCGAGGATAAATTGTTCAAAGAACCATGTAGTATGGGCCAGATGCCATTTGCCCGGACTGGCATCGGGCATTGATTGCAGGGCGCAGTCTTCCGGCGTGAGCGTCGCGCAGAGTTCTTCACTCCTTCGTCGCACTCGGCGGTAATTTTGTCGTAATGAGCTGTTTGGTGTTGCAGCAATATCGTGCTCGGCTTCAGCCATTGGCATAGGTAAACCTTTTGCAATGCATTGCCGGTCCGTAGTTCTGCAGTTAAGCATCAGACCGATGGTGGTCATCGATTTTGTCGACGAGAAGGTCGTCAACACTAGAGAATTTAACGATTATGATGAAAGTATATCAAGTGGACGCATTTGTCAGTGAGCAATTCCGCGGCAATACCGCCGGCGTGTGTTTGCTTAAGGCGGCGTTGCAGGAAACGCAGATGCAGGCAATTGCTAAGGAAATGGGTTTTGCCGAGACTGCCTTTCTATTGCCGGAAGGTGATAAACGCTGGAATATTCGCTGGTTTACACCATCGGTCGAAGTTGACTTGTGTGGGCATGCAACACTCACTGCCGGCTGGGTGTTGGCTGAAATTTGCGGTGAAACGGGCACGCTAACTTTTTCCAGTCGAAGCGGTGATCTTAAGGTGGCCATCGACGGTGAGTATTTGACGCTGGATTTCCCTGCCCAGAAAACCGCGCCGGCTGATCTTCCGGACATTGTGCGCACGGCCTTAGCGCTCGAGGGTAACTATCCTGCCTTTAAGGCTCAGGTGAAAGCCGGAAATTGGATTGTTGAGTTGGGGTCTGTGGGTGAGTTATTGGCTATTGCGCCCGATATGGCACTGCTGAAGCAGCTGCCTGAAGGGGGAGTCATCGTTACCGCCAAAGGCGAGAGCTGCGATTTTGTGTCCCGGTTCTTCGCCCCTAACTACGGTATTGATGAGGATGACGTGACGGGCTCTGCGCATTGTTCCCTGGCACCGTTTTGGGGAGACAGGCTCGGAAAAACCGAGCTGCTGGCTCACCAGCTGTCCGAGCGCGGCGGCGAAATTCATTGCAGCGTAAAGGGAGATCGCGTGCTGATGAAGGGGCAGGCAAAATTGCGCACCGTGCGCCAACTCAGTGGTTCATTTTTCACCAACGAGCTTGTTGAGGACTAACTGAAGCCACGCTCCGTGGAAGGCTTTAGGGCCAGGCTTGTGCAGTCTGACCCTAAATCAAGCATTTACCCGCAAGTCGCCCACGTCAGGGCACCATTTTAGGGTGCCCGTCACGTCCAATTATTGTACAATGCGCGCCTTTTCCAGCGGCCGTTCGCTCTCAGCAAACGTCGGCGCCGACCTGATTACTCTGTGGGAGATTGTGAATGTTTTCAAAAGACATGGCTATTGCCGGATATGACGATGAACTCTGGAATGCCATCCAAGAGGAAGAAGTGCGTCAGGAAGAGCACATTGAACTGATAGCCTCAGAAAACTACACCAGCCCGCGGGTATTGATGGCGCAAGGCACAGTGCTGACCAACAAGTATGCTGAGGGCTACCCCAAAAAACGTTATTACGGTGGTTGCGAGTTTGTCGATAAGGCCGAAGAGCTGGCCATTGAGCGCGCCAAGCAACTCTTTGGTGCCGACTATGCTAACGTGCAGCCCCACTCAGGTTCACAGGCTAATTCTGCGGTCTATCAGGCGCTGTTATTGCCCGGTGAAACCGTTTTGGGCATGAGTCTGGACGCTGGTGGTCACCTGACGCATGGTGCCAAACCCAATTTTTCCGGCAAGATTTATAATTCGGTTCAGTACGGCCTGAACCCGGAAACGGGTTTAATTGACTACGAACAGGTCGAAGCGCTGGCGCTGGAACACAAGCCGAAAATGATTGTGGCGGGTTTCTCCGCCTACTCGGGCGTTGTTGATTGGGCGAAGTTTCGTGAAATTGCCGACCTGGTTGGCGCCTACCTGATGGTCGACATGGCCCACGTTGCCGGCTTGATAGCCGCAGGTGTGTATCCCAACCCGGTGCCCTATGCGGATGTGGTAACAACGACTACTCACAAAACCTTGCGCGGCCCGCGCGGCGGCTTGATTCTCGCCAAGGCAAACGAAGCGCTGGAGAAGAAATTCAACTCCGCAGTATTCCCCGGTGGTCAGGGCGGCCCCTTAATGCACGTCATTGCCGCCAAAGCTGTGAGCTTCAAAGAGGCAATGGAGCCTGAATTTAAGAGTTATCAGGCTCAGGTGGTTAAGAATGCCAAAGCAATGGCAGCAACCTTTATCGCCCGCGGCATCAATATCGTATCGGGCGGTACCGAGAACCACCTGATGCTGGTCGATCTGATTGGCAAGCCTTATACCGGCAAAGACGCCGACGCGGCCCTGGGTGATGCCAATATCACGGTCAACAAAAATGCCGTGCCTAACGACCCCCGTTCGCCCTTTATCACCAGCGGCTTGCGCGTGGGTACACCCGCCGTCACCACTCGTGGTTTCAAGGAAGCGGAGTGTATTGAGCTGGCCGGCTGGATGTGCGATGTTCTTGAAAGCCTTGAGAAGGGTAATTCAGAGCAGGTTATTGCCGACGTTAAGGCCAAAGTTCTGGAAATTTGTAAGCGCTTCCCGGTATACCGTTGAGTCGGATGCTGGGTGTCTGACGCCCAGCTGATTCCTTTGTGGCAGCCAGTGTAAACTCCTGATTTGTGGAGTCACTCCGACCAATCTTAGAGGCTTATCTATGCGTTGCCCTTTTTGCATATTTGACGACACCAAAGTCATCGATTCGCGTCTGGTCGCCGAAGGCGGTCAGGTGCGCCGTCGCCGTGAGTGTTTGTCGTGTGCAGAGCGCTTCACCACCTACGAGTCTGCCGAGCTGTTGATGCCGAAGGTGATTAAAAGCAACGACAGACGCGAGCCCTTCGATGAAGAAAAGCTCCGTGCCGGTTTAATGCGAGCTTTGGAGAAACGCGCGGTCAGCGTAGAGAAAATTGAAGCGACCATTACCGATATCAAGCGCGTGCTGCAATCCAAGGGCGAGCGTGAAGTGCCGGCCCTGCAAATTGGCGAATTGGTGATGGATCACCTGCAGAAAATCGATCACGTGGCCTATGTGCGCTTTGCCTCGGTTTACCGCAGTTTTCAGGATCTCGAAGAATTTCGTGCCGAAATTGACCGCTTGTCCGGCAGCAAAGCGGAATCCGACAAAGCCTCATGAGCGAGCAGCCCCTTGCCAACGCAGTCGATGATGCCTATTGGATGGCTCAGGCTATCGTCTTGGCTGCCAAGGGTCGCTACAGCACCAGCCCGAATCCCCGAGTGGGGTGCGTGCTGGTAAAGGAGGGGCGTCTGCTGGCTGAGGGCTGGCACCAGCGCGCCGGCCAAGCGCATGCAGAAGTGAATGCGCTGGCAAATTGTGATGACGCCAGCGGGGCAACGGCTTATGTCAGCCTGGAGCCCTGTTCGCACCACGGTAAAACACCACCCTGCGCGGAAACGCTGATCAAGGCCGGGGTGGCGCGTGTAGTCATTGCGATGCAGGACCCCAACCCTCTGGTTGCAGGCAAGGGAATTAGCTTGCTGCAAAAAGCGGGAATCGGAGTCGATGTCGGCATACAGCAAGCGGATGCCGAAGCGCTGAATGCAGGTTTTATCAAGCGGATGAAATTCGGTTTGCCGCGCGTGCGCGCTAAACTTGCCATGAGCGTTGATGGCCGCACCGCGATGGCTTCTGGTGCCAGTAAATGGATAACCGGAGCCGCAGCCAGAGCCGACGTGCAACGGCTAAGGGCATGCAGTTGCGCCATCGTGAGTGGCGTTGAAACGGTTATGACTGATAATGCGGCTCTCACAGTGCGGCCCGACGAAGCTGGCATAGAGGCGCTGAACTGTCGTCAGCCACTGCGGGTGATAGTGGACTCCCGCATGCGGACCTCGACGAGCGCAGCCTTGTTTCAATCCGGCGGCAAGATTTTAATCGTGGCGGCGCAGAACGATTCCGAGCGCCGGGCTGCTCTTGAAGCTGCTGGTGCTGAAGTCCTGCTGTTGGCGGGCGACAAGGGGCGCGTCGATTTGGCTGCGCTGCTAAAGGAATTAGCCCGGCGCCAGTGTAACGAAGTGATGGTAGAGGCAGGTGCAACCTTGAGCGGTGCTTTTATGCAGGCTGGTTTGCTGGACGCCCTAACCGTCTATATGGCACCAACGCTATTAGGCAGTAACGCCAGACCTTTAATGGATTTACCGCTGAACGACATGAAAGAGCAGCGCACGCTGGATATTGAAGACATCCGGGCAGTCGGCGATGACTGGCGCATGGACATTACTGTGAAGGCGGTGTCGGGCTAGTGTTTACGGGCATTGTCGAAACAGTGGGCGAGATCAAGGCCATTAGCGATAAAGGCGGCGACAAGGTGCTGGCGATTAAGGCCGGTGGTTTGGATCTCGCTACGGTAAAATTGGGTGACAGCATTGCGGTCAATGGCGTTTGTCTCACGGTTACACACCTGGACGCTGAAAGTTTTCAGGCCGACGTATCACGCGAAACCCTGTCGCTGAGCTCGCTTGCGAATGCAAAAACCGGCACGCGGGTGAATCTGGAGCGCGCAATGTTGGCCAATGGCCGATTTGACGGTCATATTGTCAGTGGCCATATTGACGGCACGGGATTGATTGCCGAGCGCTACGATGATGCGCGCTCGATACGCTTAAGTGTGTCGGTGCCCAAAGAACTTCAACGTTACACCGCGCACAAAGGTTCGATTTGTATCGATGGTGTGAGCTTGACTATTAATGCTCTGTCGGACGATGGCGTTGCGCTGAATATTATTCCTCATAGCGCGGCGCAAACAGTGATTTGTGACTACCGGATTGGAGATCGGGTCAATCTGGAAGTGGATATTATTGCGCGTTATTTAGAACGTTTGCTTGTCGGCAGTGCCGCTGAGCCTTCAGGTATTGATAAGGCCTTTTTGGCTGAACATGGATTTTTGCGCGGGCGCGGATAAGCGGCTGCACGTTAACAGGTTGGGAGATTATGGCGTTAAATACGATTGAAGAGCTGATTCAGGATATCCGCTTGGGCAAAATGGTTATCTTGATGGATGACGAAGATCGCGAAAACGAAGGCGACCTGGTCATGGCGGCGGAGTGTGTGCGCCCGCAAGACATCAACTTTATGGCGATGCATGCACGTGGACTCATATGTATGCCGATGACGCGAGAGCGCTGCGAGCGTCTAGGCTTACCTTTGATGGTTGATCGCAATGCCTCCGGCTTTGGTACCAAATTTACCTTGTCGATCGAAGCGAAAGAAGGTGTTACCACCGGTATATCGGCGGCGGATCGCGCGCAAACCGTGCGTGTTGCGGCGGCTAAAAATGCGGTGGCCTCTGATATTGTTCAGCCCGGACATATATTTCCGTTGATGGCAGAGCGCGGCGGCGTACTGACTCGCGCCGGCCACACCGAGGCGGCCTGCGATCTGGCCCGCTTGGGAGGGTTCGATCCTTCCGGCGTGATTTGTGAAATCATGAATGACGACGGTTCAATGGCGCGTCGCCCGGACCTGGAAAAATTCGCTGAACTGCACAATCTCAAAATTGGCACTATCGCCAATTTGATTCACTACCGTGTGGTGAACGAGCAAACCATTCACAAGTTGTCGGTTGAAACGATCAATACCGATTTTGGTGAATTTCAGCTGCATAGCTATAAAGACGACGTAAGTGATGATATTCACTTTGCTATGGTCAAAGGCGATGTGAATCACGAAGCGCCCTGTCTCGTGCGAGTACATCTGGGCTCCGCTGTTCGCGACTTGCTGCACGTGCATTTGCCGGGCGAGACCGTCGGCTGGAATATGAACCGCTGTCTCAGTCGCGTGGCTGAAGAGGGCGGCGTGGTTGTGCTGCTGTCGAACCGGGAATCTCCGGCCGATCTGCTCGCCAGCCTCGATATTGCACGTGGTAAAACCCCGGCGCCACTGGGCGACAGCGCCCAGCATCAGAATACCTATCTCAATGTGGGCTTGGGCTCGCAGATACTGCGAGATCTTGGTGTCGGCAAAATTCGACTGATGGGCGCGCCAATCAAGTATAATGCGATTTCCGGCTTTGACCTGGATATTGCCGAGTTCGTCAGCGCTGACGGAACCATTACACCCGCAGAGTAAACGCGGTTTCATTTTATTGATGTTCAACGACATTCAACGAGAGAAACAGGAAAACGCATGAGTACTAACAAACCCATTGAGGGGGATTTCGCGAACTGCGCCGGTCGTTACGCGATTGTTGTCGGCCGCTGGAATGCCTTTGTGGTCGAGAGCCTGCTCGAAGGCGCCAAAGACACCTTGCGCCGTCACGGCATTAAAGATGCTGATGTGAGCATTGTACGGGCACCAGGCGCGTTTGAGATTCCGCTGGTTTGCCAGAAAGTGGCAGAAACCAAAAAGTATGACGCGATCATCGCCTTAGGGGCCGTGATTCGCGGCGGTACGCCCCACTTTGAATACGTGGCAGGCGAGTGCGTCAAAGGTTTGGCACAAGTGTCCATGCAGTTTGGCCTGCCGGTTGCCTTCGGTGTTCTAACCGTCGACAGTATTGAGCAAGCGATCGAACGCGCCGGCACCAAAGCAGGGAACAAGGGTGAAGAAGCTGCCCTGTCTGCCTTGGAAATGGTCAGTCTTTTAAAGAATATTGGTTGAGGTAGCGGTGTCTTCAACAGTGCCCGACAAGAACCTCCCCGCGCTGCGCCGAAAGGCGCGGCATTATGCCTTGCAGGCTCTGTATCAATGGGAAATTGCCAAGCAGCCCATCAATGATATCGAGGCCCAGTTTCTTGTCGATAATGACATGACACACGTAGATACCGACTATTTCGGTGAGCTACTCCACGGCGTTCCCGGCAATTTGAATGATCTGCAGGCCCAGTTTGAACCTTTGCTCGATCGAAAGTTGAGTGATCTCGATCCGATTGAGCTCACGCTGCTTCGAATGGGTGTGTATGAGTTACTTCATCGTATCGACGTGCCTTATCGGGTTGTGATCAACGAAAGCATCAATCTGGCCAAGCGTTTTGGCGCAACTGACGGTCACCGCTATATCAACAGTGTGCTGGACAAAGTTGCCGCCACTGCGCGCAAGATTGAAATTGATATCGGTAGTCGCTAGGGCTCGCACCTTATGGCGCTATCTGAATTTGACTTAATCCAGCGCTATTTTGCTCCTTTCAAAATGAGTTCGGCAGTCATCACCGGCATCGGTGATGATTGCGCCGTGCTGTCGCTCAGCCCCGGGCATCAACTCTGCACCTCAATCGATACCATGGTCGAATCGGTCCACTTTCCCGCCCAGGCTGATCCTCGCGGTTTGGGCTGGCGCTGTTTGGCCGCTGCGGTCAGTGACCTGGCTGCCTGTGGGGCTAAGCCGACTGGATTTTGTCTTGCACTCACCTTGCCGGCTGCTGATGAAAGTTGGTTGGCTAGTTTTGCCGACGGTCTGGCGAGTGCGGCCGATCATTTCAATATTCCTCTGGTGGGCGGCGATACGACACGCGGGCCACTAACATTGTCGCTACAGGTGTTTGGTGAAGTCGCGAGTGGTGAAGCCTTGCTGCGCTCTACTGCCAAGGCCGGAGATGAGATCTGGATTACCGGCAGCTTGGGCGATGCGCGCGCAGCACTGGACTTTATTGATCAGGCTCCAGCCGACAATGTTTTCTACGAGAGTTATTACTACCCGCAACCGCCTGCGGGCTTCGCCCCTTCGCTTATAGGGCTAGCGCATGCGGCAATTGATATCTCTGACGGCTTGCTGGCGGATCTTGAGCATATACTTACTGCAAGCGTTGTCGGTGCGGACATCCGGCTGGACAACATTCCTTTATCGGCCGCATTGCGCGCCGGCTACCCGTTGAATCAGGCCCAGAGCTATGCGCTTACTGGCGGCGACGATTATCAGCTTTGTTTTACGGCTCCCCAGATTGCGACCGACACGCTGCGCGCACTCGCTGCTGAGCAGGGAGTCGAATTGAGCTGCGTGGGTAGCATCAGCGACCGGCGAGGACTTCGTTGCCTTGATGCTAAGGGTGAACTTGTGGCATTTGATCAAACCGGTTACAGGCATTTTTCATGAATCGTTTCCAGCTGTGTAAGAACCCCATCCACCTGGCTAGCTTTGGGCTTGGCTCCGGATTAGTGCCGAAAGCGCCGGGAACTTTTGGCACCTTAATGGCTATTCCGCTGTGGTTGCTGCTCCAGCCCTTATCTCTGCCCGTTTATCTCGCTGTCGTGCTGGTGGCCTTCGGCTTCGGCGTGTTTTGCTGCGGCTATACGGCAAAGGCAATGGGCGTGCACGATGATGGCAGCATCGTCTGGGACGAGTTTGTCGGCTTCTGGGTCACCATGTGCGCAGTGCCCGCCGAGCCGCTCTGGATACTGGCCGGTTTCGCCCTGTTTCGCGTCTTCGACATTCTCAAGCCCTGGCCGATTAAGTGGCTGGATAAGCAGGTGCACGGAGGTTTTGGCATTATGATCGATGACGTATTAGCCGGAGTTTTTGCGGCTGTCCTGCTTCAGCTTGCGCTAATGTACTTACTGTAAAAGCCAGCTTTTCGGCGCCTGCCGACCCGGTCTGGTGAATCTGGCAGCGTGGCAGTTGCTAGTGCGTCGGCGAAAGACTACACTTTCCTTTCTTGTCGGGGTGCCCGAGCAATTTTGCTCAGGCTGAGATTAACCCGCTGAACCTGACCTGGATAATGCCGGCGTAGGGAACAAGAATATCTTCTTGCAGTATCAGTACTGCTGCCTCTTGTCTTCCCGTCTTCGTTATTGATCCTGTGCGTGGTACACGTGTGCAGAGTGCTTTTCTATAAAACCACTTTTGTACCGCTAGCGCCGTCAGGCCACTAATTTACTGTGTGCGAGGAAGCCATGCCATCTTCAACTGAATACCAATTTCTGAGTGAAACCGCGAAGGTCGATCACGGCTCCGTGCAGCCGTTCCCTGCTTCCCGCAAAATCCACGTGGAGGGCTCCGACAAAAGCATTCGTGTGGCCATGCGTGAAATCCAGCTTACGCCGACGCCTGTCGCCGGCCCCGATGGCGAAACGCGCCTGGAGCCTAATCAGCCAGTTCGCGTGTATGACACCTCTGGCCCTTACACGGACCCTGAAGCCGATATCGATATTCGAAAAGGCCTGGCGCCATTGCGTGAAGCCTGGATTGAAGCGCGTGGCGATACCGAATTACTTGCAGGAGACAGTTCGCAGTACACACGAAAGCGCAGCGCCGACGTTAGCTTGGAGCAACTGCGTTTTGATCTGAAGCGCAAGCCGCGCAAAGCCAAAGCCGGCAAAAATGTGTCGCAGATGCACTACGCCAGGCAAGGCATCATCACCCCGGAAATGGAATACATCGCTATCCGCGAAAACATGGCGCTGGTTCAGGCGCGAGAGCAAGGCCTGGATGGCCGGCAACACCCGGGTAACTCTTTTGGTGCAGCTATTCCCGACGAAATTACGCCCGAGTTTGTGCGCGACGAAGTGGCACGAGGCCGCGCAATCATTCCCGCGAATATCAATCACCCCGAATTGGAACCAATGATTATTGGCCGTAATTTCCTGGTCAAAGTGAATGGCAATATTGGTAATTCCGCTCTGGGTTCTTCCATCGAAGAAGAAGTGGCGAAGCTGACCTGGGGTATTCGCTGGGGCGCCGATACCATGATGGATTTGTCGACGGGAAAAAACATTCACGAAACCCGCGAGTGGATCGTGCGTAACTCACCCGTGCCGGTAGGCACTGTGCCAATTTATCAAGCCTTGGAAAAAGTTGATGGTGTCGCTGAAGACCTTACCTGGGAAATTTTTCGGGACACGCTGATTGAACAAGCCGAGCAGGGCGTCGATTA
>JBFJTG010000063.1:0-17972 GCA_041625575.1 Litorivivens sp. | reverse complement strand
TTGTCCCGGCGGGTGGCGGCACAGTACCACTGGTTTAATCGCGATTACGCCGACTTTGACACCTTTCTGGCCAGATTCAGCTCCCGCAAACGCAAGAGCTTGCGCCGTGAGCGGCGTCGCGTTGTCGAACAGGGACTTACGCTTCGCTGCATCGAAGGCGAGGATGTCAGCGAGTCTCTTTGGACCTTTTTCTATCATTGCTATCAAATGACCTATGCCAAACGCAGCGGTCACGGCGGCTACCTCAATGAGGCGTTTTTCCGGGACCTTGGTGCCAACATACCGAAAAATCTATTGATGGTGGTGGCGGAGCGCGATGGCCGGCCGGTAGCGGCGGCGCTCAATTTTAAGGACTCACAGACTCTCTATGGTCGTTATTGGGGTTGCCTAGAAGAGTTGGAGTGCCTGCATTTCGAGGCCTGTTATTATCAGGGAATCGAGTATTGTATTCGTAAGGGTTTGAAGCGCTTCGACCCCGGTGCCCAGGGTGAGCACAAGATTCCGCGCGGTTTTGAGCCCGTCGAAACCTGTTCAAGGCACTGGATTGTAGACGAGCGTTTTCGCGTTGCGATAGATAACTTCCTCGTCGAAGAAACGGCTTCCATGGCCGCTTATATGGAACAGGCACGAGAGCTGCTGCCCTTCAAGCGCGCTTGAAAGACGCGCAAAGCACAAGAGCTTAAACCACCCTACCTTGCTGCTTTTTCGGGCGTATGCGATTTTGCGGTACATCATCTATAGGAGCAGTGTCATGAGCTGGGTTTCGGAAAGGGCAAGTACATTTCACGAGTTACTGGGCTTGCGGGCCAACCTGTTCAGCGATTATCAGGCCTTTGTCGCCGTGTTCAGCGAGCAAAATTTGTTGGCTGAAGAGTTGATGCGGCTGTGCCACCTCCGCGTTGCGCAATTGCATCGTTGCACTTCGCAAGAGCAGGCCCTTCTTCCGCTCTTACCTGAGGCTAAAGTGAATGCACTGTCGCAATGGTACCGGGCGCCGGCATTTTCCGGCCTTGAAAAGGCGGCGCTGCAGCTAACGGAAAGCTTCTGTCTGGACACACACAGCATAAGCGATGACATGACTGCGGCAGTGGTGGCTGAAATCGGCGACGAGGGTTTGGTAGCTTTGTTGGAATATTTGGCGCTCTGCGATGGTTTTGTGCGATTTCAGGTGATACTGCAAACAGGAGCGGCACAATGAGCACATCACGGGTAAAACTGCCTGAAAATAGTGGTGATGATCCGATCAGCGGCAGCGCGCTTGCACTGCAGCCCGGGGCATTGGCGGCCTTTAATCAGCTATATGGTACCTTGTGGAGTCGTGGTGTGCTCGATCACCCGAGCAAGGAAATTGCACGTCTGCGTAATGCCCGCAAAACCAATTGTGTGTTCTGCAAAAATGTACGATTTTCCCGGGCTAGACTCGAGGGCTTGGAGGAAGAGCAAGTAGAACACGTGCGGGACGGCTATGAAAGCAGCGAGCTGTCGGGGCGCCAAAAGCTGATTTTGCGCTTCACCGACGTGTTCCTTGACGATCCGCACGCCATCAATGATGAGCTTAAACAGGCAATGCGAGCCGAGTTTTCGTCGGAAGAGATCGTTGAATTAACGGCAGGATTGGCGCTTTTCATGGGCTTTTCCAAGATTGCTGTGTCGCTCGGGGGCATGCCCGAGTCGCTACCAACCTTTGAAATGCCCACGCCTGAGTAGCCTAGTTGTCCTCTAGCTGCAACAAGGCTTGTTTCAGGAGGCGCTCCATCATCATCAGGCTGGCGATAGGAATAATAAAACTCACGCTGAAGCGAATAAACAGCAGCCAGCCGTTCACGGACCAGTCACTATCAGCGGCCGATAGGGCCAGCATAATAAGCGGACCGAATACGAAGACCAGAGTAGGCACGTAGCGCCACAGGTAATATTCCCGGGTGGCGCTAATTTTCTGATCGGCGCGGCGGTAGCAGTAAAGGGTAACTGCCACCGTACCAACGCCAATCAGCACGCTATACAGGGTGCTGAACAAGCCGCTCATCACCGTGAGTACCGCACCCAGCAATAGGCTAACGAGCGCCGTGTTGGTGATCGCGCGCAGAACTCGAATCTGTTTTTTGTTCATTAATAGGTCCCTTGGACTAACCAATTTAATTGAATTAGTGCTCAAATGTAGAGCTGGCGCACTTTTCAGACCGTTCCAATTGAAAATTAATGCAGATAATGCGATGGTAGCGCACTTATAAATAATAGAGTAATCCACACTGTGGGGGTACAAATGAAAGCGACCAAATGTAAGCCGGGTCTGCGCGGAGTTGTTGCGGGCTTGGCGTTGGCAGGTTTGTCAGCGTCTGCTCTGGCAGAAAATAACTGGTATGTCGGGTTTGAGTACGACCGGGTGATGCTCAAAGATGGCGCTGGTAAAGTGTTTACACCGGGTCAGCCGGCAACCGGTACCTTTTGTTTGCCGCTAGTAGGAGCGGACCCAAGCAATCCTGCCGCAACCTGCGCGGCGACCTTGGGTACCTTTACTAATTTCAAGTCTACCTATGAAGATGACAACGGCTTTGCCTTTTCCGTTGGCTATGATTTCGCCGGCGCAGCCCGCTTTGATATCAGTGCCAAGCGTATGCGAAATGCCGTCGAAACGGTTGCCGGATTTGCGGTAGATGGCGATATAACGTCTACGTCTGTGCTGGGCAATCTGTGGTTTGATTTTAATCGTGACGGTATTGTTCAGCCTTATGTCGGATTTGGTGTGGGTGCGACCGAGATTGAGTTTTCCGACGATGAGGACACTGTCTTGTTCGGGCAGGCCGGCCTGGGCCTGAATTTCAAACTTACAGACTCCGTGATGCTCGATTTGGGTGCGCGCTATTTTGAGTCCAAAAACCCCGAATACGAGAACTTCACCACAGACTATATGGGCACTAACGTCGTACTGGGTTTTCGCTTCAATTTTCCTGGTGAAGAGAAAGTGGCAGCGTCGGATACTGTAGCTAAAGATTCTGACGGCGATGGTGTGAATGATCTGTACGATCGTTGCCCCAATACGCCGCTGGGAATGAAAGTTAATGCCGAAGGTTGTTCCGATGAAGACGGCGACGGCGTGATTGACGCGCGTGATCAATGTCCGGGTACTCCTCCTGGTGTGCCGGTTGATATTAATGGCTGTTCCGACATCGATGGCGATGGCATCAGTGATCGATTGGACTCCTGTCCAAACTCCCCGGCTGGCCAGCCGGTAATGTCTAACGGCTGCGGCGTCGAGCAATCGGTCGTACTGGAAGGCGTTAACTTCGAATTCGGTAGCGCCAAGCTGGACCCGAATGCACAGCGCCTGCTGGATCGTGTGGGCCAGTCTTTGATCGATTCGCCCAAATTCGTCGTTGAGCTGCAAGGCCACACAGACAATAAAGGTTCGGATGCGTATAACCTGATTCTCTCGCAGGATCGAGCCAATTCGGTGAAAGCCTACCTGATTGGTAAGGGTGTCGACGCTAAGCGCATGGTGGCGCGCGGTTATGGTGAGCGTCAGCCGATAGCAGACAACAGCGCGGAAGAAGGGCGCGTCAGAAACCGTCGCGTTGAAATGAAGGTCTTGAGCGAGCAGTAAGCGCAGATGCTTTGAATCAGGCGGGCTAAATGCCCGCCTTTTTTTGTGGCTTATTTTTGCTTGATAAAGTGCAGTAGGCGGTTGTTGGCGGGCATTGGGTGATCACTTTGCAATGTCAGCCCCGCGGCCCCCGCCAAGGCACTTATGCCTTCAATATCCCGTATGCCCATCCCGGGGTCGCGCTGCTTTAGCCATTGATCAAAGCGTGCATTGCTGTCACTGGTATAGTTGCCTTGATAGTTGAAGGGGCCGTACAAGCAAAGGTCACCGCTAACACTAAGATGTACTTTGATTCCTTCGAAAAAAGCCTCGACCTGATGCCAGTGCATGATATGTACGGTATTCGCTGAGAATATTGCAGGTACTTTGCTTACGGGCCAGGGTTTCATTACGTCGAGCTCTAGTGGCTCGTTAATATTGCTCAGTGCGGCATCCTCGATCCATGCCTTAATACCTGGGATATAGTCGGCTTGATCGGAGCATTGCCATTGCAAATGCGGCATATGTGCTGCGAAAAAAACGGCATGCTGCCCCGTGCCGCTGCCAATTTCCAGTACCTGTTTATGCCTGGAAAATATCGGTGATATAAGGTCCAGAATGGGCTGTTTGTTGTTCTCGCACGCCTGTGAAAAGGGTTTCTCCATGAAATATCTCTTGCCAGTGCTGTGTGGATGCGCCTATAAAAGACCCGATTAAGAACCATAATATGAAATTAGCTGGAGTGTCATGTGTTAGTCAGTAATATTGAAATTATTCCGGGTAAACGGATCAGCAAGCACCTCGGGCTTGTGCAAGGAAATACCGTGCGCACCAAACATCTGGGGCGGGATTTGATGGCCGGGCTAAAGAATATTTTTGGTGGTGAGCTTAAAGGTTACACCGAGTTGCTCAATGACGCTCGTGAAGAAGCGGTGCAGCGAATGATTCAACAGGCCGAAGCCATGGGCGCGAACGCGGTGATTAACGTACGTTTTTCGACCTCGTCGGTAGCCGCCGGTGCCGCGGAATTGTTTGCCTACGGCACGGCCGTGGTTCTGGAGTAAACGTGTCCGATCTAATTATATTTTTGGTGCTGCTTGCGCTGGGCTATGGATTCGGTCGCGTAGCCGAATCGCGCCACTTCAAATCGATTATCGAACGCGAGCAAACCTTGTCAGCTGTTTTGGTTTTTAGTGAGCGTCTGCCACCGCCGGACAGCAAGTCGCGCCGGGTCGCCTTGGTCGGCGGCAGTGTGGTGGTCTCGGTAGACTATTTTAAAAGAGTGGCTGCGGCACTCCGCAATATTTTTGGTGGCCGCGTCCAAGCCTATGAATCCCTGTTAGAACGCGCCCGACGCGAAGCATTGTTGCGAATGAAACAGGAGGCAGCTGATCTGGGTGCGGCTATGGTGGTGAACGTTAAGCTGGAAACAGCTTCAATTTCCAAAGGCAACAAGGGGCAGATTGGCGCGGTGGAAGTTTACGCTTACGGCACGGCGCTAATAGATCAATTGTGAGCAGCTATGAAAATCGCCCCATACCCGAGGGCATTAATTACAGTCAGGATCATCCTTTAAAAGATTTTGCACTGCTGATGCTGGCGGCGCTGGGAGGCTTGGCGGCCTTGCTGCTCACTCTGGTGGCGCTCGCAAACTACATGGCTCCGTTAATTCCTTTTAGTGCAGAACAAAGGCTCGCCCGGAGTTTGGCATCTCAATTTCCCATTGTTGAACTCAGCTCATCGCAAAACGAAAAGCAAGACTATTTACGCAAACTCAGTAGTGAATTGCTGCAAGGTGTGGAGCTGCCGGAGGGCTTGAATGTCACCGTGCACTATCTGCCGGGCAATACCGTGAATGCTTTCGCTACCTTGGGCGGTAACATTTATGTGTTTGATGGATTGCTGCGAAAAATGCCAAACGAAAATGCCTTGGCCATGGTGGTCGCCCACGAGATTGCTCATATATTGCATCGGGATCCCATCGTGGCGATGGGCAGGGGCCTTACCGTGTCGCTCGCCCTGGCGAGTATCGCGGGGGTGGCTAACAGTTCCGGCATGGATTGGCTGCTTCAGCAAATGGGTCTGGTAACGGTGATGAGTTTCACGCGGGATCAAGAGCGCGAGGCCGACCGCCGCGCATTGGATATGTTGCAAGTACATTATGGCAACGTCAGTGGTGCCGAGCGAATTTTTGCGATATTTATAGAAGAGGGTCACGACGGAAAAGCGCCGGCGTTTCTCAGTACCCACCCGCTAAGCGCCGAGCGAATTGCTCGAATTGAAGCTTTCGCTGACAGTACGCCACAGCAGGGCGAGCCGATAAAGCTGCCGGAGTTTACTGCAGAACCGGAGGACGATGTGCCGTGAACTATTGGTTAATGAAGTCTGAGCCCCACGCTTTCAGTATTGATGATCTGGCCGCGCGCAAAGGCAAGCGTGAAGCTTGGGACGGTGTGCGAAACTATCAGGCGCGCAATTTCATGCGCGATGATATGAAGAAAGGCGATCAGGTATTGTTCTATCATTCCAGCTGCCCGGAACCGGGTGTAGTTGGCTTGGCAAAAGTTGTAAAAGAAGCCTACCCGGACCCAACGGCTTTCGATCCGGAGTCAAAATACTTTGACCCCAAGTCCGACCCGGAGCAGCCACGCTGGTTTATGGTTGATATTCAGTTGGTGCGCAAGTTTAAACGCGTGCTCAGCCTTGCGGAGTTGAAGCAGAATCCCCAGTTTGAGGGTATGCGCCTACTCGCCCGCGGCAACCGGCTGTCGGTTATGCCGGTAGAGAAAGAGCATTTTGATGTGGTGCTGGCGCTAGTTTAAGCAGTGCCGTTACCAGTATCTCCTTGACGATTTTTTACTAGGCGCTGTCTCGGGTGAATACCAGCTCGGTCCCGGAGGAATGGGCGGCCTGATAGCGGTAGCCCTCACTGTCGAATTCTTTTAAGTCATCAAGCGTTTTCGGTCTATTTTTTACGATATAAGCACTCATCAAGCCGCGTGCCTTTTTGGCGTAGAAGCTGATAATTTTATAGTTGCCGTTTTTCAGGTCTTTGAATACGGGTGTTACTATTTCCGCATCCAGCGCCGTCTTTTTGACGGATTTGAAATACTCGTTAGAGGCAAGATTCACCAGTATTTTCGACTTGCTTGCTTTCAGGTCGGCGTTCAGTGCTTCGGTGATTTTGTGATCCCAGAAGCTATACAGGTCTTTGCCCTGGCTGTTTTCAAAGCGTGTCCCCATCTCCAGTCGGTAGGGCTGAATCAAATCCAGCGGTTTTAGCAGGCCATACAGGCCAGACAAAATCCGAAGATGCTTTTGAGCAAACTGAAAGTCACGTTTTGTAAAGTCCTGGGGCTGCATGCCCATATAGACATCACCCTTGAACGCTAAGGCCGCCGCGCGCGCGTTGTCCGGTGTGAAGGGGGTTGTCCAGTTCATAAAACGCTGGTGATTGAGTTCGCCCAGAGCCGGGCTGATCTTCATGAGCGCCGATATATCGTCGGGATTGAGCTTACGTAATTCGCTGATCAGCTGGCGGGATTCGCTCAGAAACTGCGGTTGGCTATGCTCGTCAGTGGTAAGCGGCGTTTCAAAGTCGAGAGTTTTGGCGGGTGAAATAACCGTCAGCATGCGAAATCCTGTTACCTGTGTGGTTTGTGCCCGGTACGCTATAATGCGTCGCTTGGATGTAAGCCGGGACTGCGAATGTGAATAATAACAGCCCTGTCGGCGCGACTCGACGGATATAGTGAAACTACTGGCCGACTTCTGGCCTGGCTGCTGCCCCTGCTGATGATAAATACCTGTGCGGTTGTATTTCTGCGCTACGGTCTTGAGCAGGGTTCTACCTTTATGCAGGAACTATCCATCTACCTGCACGCCACGGTGTTTATGCTGGGGGCGGGTTATACCCTCCGGCGCGATGGCCATGTGCGGGTCGATATTTTTTACCGGCAGTTTTCAGTGCGTGCGAAGGCCTGGGTTAACGCATTGGGCACTTTGGTGTTTTTGTTTCCGCTATGTGGCTATGTGGTGCTGATTAGCTGGGATTTCGTCAGCCATGCCTGGTTGATTAGAGAGTCTTCCGGTGAGCCCGGTGGTATTCCCGCGGTATTCCTCCTGAAAACGCTGGTGCCACTGATGGCCGTCAATCTGGTGATTCAGGGCTTGGCAGAGTTGTTGCGCAGTATTTCCGTGCTGGCGAGCAGCGGGGAGGCTTCCTGATGATCGAATGGATGCCTCTGTTAATGTTTGCCGCCGTTTGCCTCGTGTTGGTGCTGGGCTATCCGGTGGCCTTCAGCCTCGCAGGTACCGCGATGCTCTTTGCTGGCGTCGGCATCATTGCCGGCTGGTTTGACCCCAGTTATCTCTCGGCCCTGCCCTCCAGATTGTTCGGTACCATCAACAATGTCACCTTGATGGCGGTGCCGCTGTTTGTGCTTATGGGCGTACTGCTTGAGCGCAGCCGCATCGCAGAGGAGCTGCTGGATACTATGTCCAAGCTCTTTGGGCGCCTGCCTGGTGGTTTGGGTGTATCCGTTATTCTGGTGGGCGCACTGCTTGCAGCCAGTACCGGCATTGTTGGGGCAACGGTAGTTACCATGGGTTTGTTGTCGCTACCGACCATGTTGCGACGCGGGTACAGCCCCTCGATTGCCACCGGAACCATTTGTGCCACAGGCACCTTAGGGCAAATTATTCCGCCCTCCATCGCCCTGGTTTTATTGGGCGATACGCTCTCTACCGCCTATCAACAGGCGCAGCTGAAGATGAACGTCCAAAACCCTGAAACAGTATCCGTGGGTGATCTGTTCATGGGCGCGCTGGTGCCCGGCATGATACTGGTGGCAATGTACCTGCTTTACACGGTGTTCGTTGCCTGGCGCCGGCCCGAAAGTATGCCGCCCCTGCGTGATGTGGGTGAGGTGGCCATTTCAACCTTGCTGAAAAGCCTGCTGCCGCCTGTATTGCTCATCGTTACCGTATTGGGCTCTATTCTCCTGGGCGCCGCCACTCCCACAGAAGCCGCAGCAGTAGGCGCTTTGGCTGCGGCCCTGCTTGCCAAAGCCAAGGGCCAGCTCAGCCTTGCACGCTTGCGAGACGTAGGTGAATCCACGCTGGAAGTGACCAGTATGGTGTTTATGATTCTGATAGGCGCCGCCGTGTTCTCGCTCGTATTTCGCGGTTACGGTGGCGACGATCTGATTCAGTCCTTGTTCGATCAGATGGGCGGTGGTGTCGCGATGGCCGTGCTGGTTGTGATGCTTGCCATCTTTCTGCTTGGTTTTATTCTCGATTTTATCGAAATCACCTTTGTCGTGGTGCCCATCGTTGGTCCCATACTCTTAGCCATGGGCGTGGACCCGATCTGGCTAGGCATTATGATAGCCATTAATTTGCAAACCTCATTCCTTACACCGCCATTCGGTTTCGCTTTGTTTTACTTGCGCGGCGTGGCGCCAGACACAGTACGAACCCGTGATATCTACAAGGGCGTCGTTCCGTTTATTGTGATGCAGCTGTTTTTGCTGCTGATTCTGGCGATCTGGCCTGATATAGCGACAGCCTTCCCCCAGTGGATACGAAGTATTCGCTAGCCTAAGGCTTTGATAAACCTTGATTGACAGTGCTGCGAGATGCACTTAACGTTGGCGATTGGCTTAGCTCACAAGCTTCCCTGAATTATTAAGGACTCACGGCAATGCGTGAAATAGACGATACCCCCACACCGCGTGGCGAACTGGCGCTGCAAACCCTGGCGATGCCTGGCGACACCAACCCCAATGGCGACATATTTGGTGGCTGGTTAATGTCGCAAATGGACTTGGCCGGCTATATCACCGCTTCGCGTCGTGCTGAAGGGCGAACCGCGACGGTTGCTGTCACGGGTATGGCGTTTCTGACGCCGGTAAAAGTAGGCTCAGTGGTCAGCTGTTACACAACCATTGAAGAAGTGGGGCGTAGTTCAATTCGGATTAGCGTGGAAGTTTGGATAGACCCGCATCGCAACCCGGTCAAAGTCACCGAGGGTGAGTTTGTATTTGTAGCCATTGATGCAAATGGTCGCACCCGCGCTGTGCCCGATACCGACGATTGAGTGGTTTTTATTGCGCCGCTTTTTAGCTGTTTCTTTCTAACAATAATAAGGTCTCAGGATTCAACATGGATATGAGCGATAAAGTTGCACTCGTTACTGGAGTGACTAGTGGTGTTGGTACTGCTACTGCAGAGGCAATCGCCGAAACCGGTGCCGAGCTTTATATGGTTTGTCGCAATAAATCCAAGGGCGAAGCAGTGCTGACCGAGATTAAGCAAAAAAGCGGCAACCAAAAACTTCATCTTTTGGTTGGTGACCTAGGCGTACAGGCCGACATACGCCGCGTGGCGGATGAATTTCTCGCGACGGGAAAACCTCTACATCTGCTAATCAATAATGCAGGCGTGGTCAACATGCATAGACATGTGACCGTAGATGGCATTGAAGAAACCTTTGCTGTTAATCATCTTGGATATTTTTTACTAACTGAATTGCTACGCGAACGGATTGTAGCCAGTGCTCCGGCTCGCATCGTGAGTGTGGCATCGAATGCACACGAATTTTGCAAGGAAATTCATTTCGATGACATCAACTACGAGCGTCGAAAATACAAAACCTTTGAAGTTTACGGCCATTCCAAACTTGCCAATATTTTGTGGACCAGGGAAATAGCCAGACAGCTGGATGGCCATGGTGTAACTGCAAACTGCGTACATCCGGGCGCGGTTCGCACTGGTCTGGGAACGCAAAATGGACTGCTGGGAAAGTTTGTTACCAAGCTGCTGGGGCCTTTTTTCAGGTCGCCGGCCAAAGGTGCGGAAACTTCGGTTTACCTCGCGACGTCCGCTGAGGTCGAAAACGTCAGCGGTCAATATTTTTACAACTGCAAACAAATACAGGCTAAACCATGGGCGCGTGATGATGTCGCGGCAAAACGGCTGTGGGATGTCAGTCGGGAACTTGTGGGATTGTAAGATCAAAGCTTGTGATCGCCGAGGCTCAACAGCTTCGCCCGTTTTTATTCGCGTGAGCACACAGCGTAGCACTTGGGCTGCGGCAAGAGGTTCATATCTTGCCCGTTACCCTTCATAGCGCCATAGAGATTGCGATGAACGAACAAGAATTTCTTTATAGCTACAGCAGTATTGCAATATCTATCCTGCTATTTATGGCGATTGTTTTTTTTAACGAAATCGGATACCGGGCTGGACGCTACATACAGGTAAATACTGAGGAAGAAGTAAAAGTATTTACCGGTTCCATACAAGCCAGCATTTTGGGTTTGCTCGCGTTGCTGCTGGGTTTTACTTTTAGTATGTCCATGCAACGATATGATAATCGCAGTATGGCGCTGATTGATGAAGCTAACGCTATTGGTACTGCTGTGCTTCGAGTTCAACTTTTGCCTGAAGAGTTCAAGGATGAAGCTACGGCCTTGTTCCGCGAATATGTCGACCTGCGGTTGGAAATAGGGCAGCTCGATATCACCAAAGTGACTGCGCGCAAAGCCTATGATCTGAAGATAGCCGCGGTTCAGAATAAACTGTGGGCTTTAGCCGTCGCCGCAACTAATGTTGACCCCCGGCCAGTGACAACGGGCGTGTTTGTTAAAGCGCTCAATGACGTTATCGATAGTCAGAGCAAACGCAATGCCTTGCTTCAAATGCAGGTGCCGGAAGTTGTTTTGCTTTTGTTGTTTGTTGTATTTATTTCATCGGGCGGGATGATGGGTTTTTCTGCCGGATTGAGCGGCAGGCGAATATTTGCACCAATTATATTGGTATCTCTACTGATCACCCTCATTGTATTTATTATTATTGATCTGGATCGTCCGAAGCGAGGTTTGATTCAGGTTAACCAAAATGTAATGGCCGAGCTGCGCAATAGTATTGCAATCTAGTGCTACACAACATAATAACGGGTGATTTATGGCGGCTAGTTTTGATCAGTTTTGTATCAATGTCAGTGACCTTGAACGGTCTATTGAGTTTTATCAGGATGTGCTCGGCTTTACGATAACCCATAGAATCGAGCAACCGGCCGGGATGAACGTTACCGAAGTAGTCTTTCAGGGCGAAAGCGGCAACCGCTTACAGATTGCCTGTCATCATGATGTGCCGGGGCCTATCGAACATGGTAATGCCTTGTGGAAGTTTTACGTCAACACGGACGATTGCGAGGGCTTGTATTCACGTTGCATGGCAGCGGGTGCCGAATCCATCACCGCACCGGTGCGGCTCGATGCCTGGCCGGTGACAGTTGCCATGATCAGCGATCCCGATGGTTACAAGATTGAGTTTGTACAGCAGCATGCACCGACGCCACCCAATCAGTAGGGTGGGTTAAATGTCGTGCGATAAAGTTATCGCGCGACATTTTTGTTTCCTAGATTGTTATTTGAGCAGTTGACCAGGATTCCATCAGTGGACCTGTCACAGACTCCATCAGCTCGCCGTGGGCCGGGTGCATGACGTAATTTTTAAAATCTTCCTCGTTTTCAAAATCCAGCACGAGCATGTAATCTGCATTGCCGGGGAAGATCGACAAATCGGCTCCAAAGCTGCTGTTTACAATGCCGCTCACGCGATTTGGCATATCAGTAAAAGCGGCATTCACTTTTGCCAGCTGCTCGTCTGTGATGGCTTCTTTCCACTTCATTAATACTACGTGCCGAATCATATCTACCTCTGTTGAGTACTATTGTTTTCTGGCGTCAGGTGCCTCTAAATTTCGAGTATTAATATACGCCTGCTCGGAGATGCTGTGGTAATTGCTGACATTATCGAGAAAGGGTTTCCAGGATTGGTACACTTTCTTGGCCATGGCGTCGTTGGCGATCACTTCCTGCAGGTATTCTTCCGAGGCTGTTCGCAATGCGATGAGGACATCATCAGGCAGTGGTTTGACTTGAATGTTGTGCTTGTTCAGTAAGAGATTGAGTGCGGCATTATTGCGCGCGGTGTATTCATCCAGCATGTCCTGGTTGGCGTAGCGAGCAGCAACCTCGACGATCCGGCGCAGATCTTTGGGTAGCGAATCGTAGGCTTTCTTGTTAACGGTCATTTCCAGTGTCGGGCCGGGTTCGTGCCAGCCGGGGTAGTAATAGTATTTGGCAACTTCATGAAGCCCCAGCGACATATCATTGTAGGGCGCAACCCACTCGGTTGCGTCAATTACGCCGGTTTGCAGGGACGTATAGAGCTCGCCCCCGGGTAGGGTGACTGCGGTGCCGCCTGCGCGCTGAAAAACTTCGCCGCCAACACCGGGGATGCGCATTTTCAGTCCCTTAAGGTCGGCGACTGAATTGATTTCCTTGTTAAACCAGCCGGCCATTTGCACGCCGGTATTGCCGCCGGCCAGAGGTACAAGGTTGAAGGGGGCATAGGCTTCGCGCCACAACTCCAGGCCGCCGCCATAGTGCAGCCAGGCATTCATTTCCTGGGCAGTCATGCCGAAAGGAACTGAAGTAAAAAAGGGCGCGGAGGCGAGTTTGCCTTTCCAGTAGTAGGCAGCGCTGTGGCCCATTTCGGCATTGCCCAGGGACACTGCATCAAATACGCCCAGTGCAGGCACCAGTTCGCCCGCACCATAGACTTTGATATTGAGTCGCCCGCCGCTCATTTCGCGCACGGCTTTCGAAAAATTCTCCGGCGCGGTGCCAAGCCCGGGATAGTTTTTGGGCCAGCTGGTCACCAGTTTCCAGTGATAGACTTTTTGGTCGCCAGAGGCGGTGAGTGTGTCACTGCTATAGTCGTCGGCACTCTCGCCAACGTATAGCCAAAACAGGCCGACCAAAGCGGCGACAAGGGCTAGTATGATTAAGGATTGCCGTGAAGAATGCTGTGCGCTCATAGGTTTTCCATTTATTATTTTTGTAGAAGCCTGCCCTGCAGGCGAATTGTTCGGTCATTCGCTTCAGGGCAGGCTCCTACGGTTTGTAATTTACAAGGCTTCCAGTTTTGCGTATTGCAGCACCAGCCACTTGCTGCCTTCGGCCTCGAAGTTTACCTGCACTCGCGTTGCGCTGCCCTGACCTTCAAAATTAAGGATTGTGCCTTCACCAAAGATGCTATGCAGCACACGTTGGCCCAAGGACAGACCGCTGTCCTCATCCTCGCTACGCATGCTGGTGCTGGCAAAACTGACGGGCCGGCTAATCTGGGTATTGCAGCGCACTTCGCTTAACAACTCCTTGGGTATCTCCGAGAGGAAGCGCGAAGGGGCATTGTAATTTTCCTGCCCGTGTAATCGCCGTGTTTCTGCGTAGGTCATAAACAGGCGTTGCTCTGCCCGGGTAATGCCCACGTAGCACAGTCGCCGTTCTTCTTCGAGGCTGTTTGAATCTTCCATCGACATGCGGTGAGGAAAGAGGTTTTCTTCCAGACCTGTAATAAATACAACAGGAAACTCCAAACCCTTGGCTGAGTGCAACGTCATCATCTGCACGCTGTCTTCAAATTCGTCGGCCTGTTGTTCGCCGGCATCCAGTGCGGCCTGGTCGAGAAAAGCGCGGAGCAGGGGAACGTCTTCATCGTCAGTTTCAAACTGACTCGCCGCCGTGATTAGCTCGTGCAGGTTTTCGACCCGGGCCTGACCCTTCTCGCCTTTTTCTTTTTTATGGAAATCAATCAATCCGGAGGCTTCAATAGCGTGCTCAACCTGCTCACTCAGGGGCAGGTCTGCAATCGCTTGCTCCATGGCATTGATCATTCCGCAAAAGCCGCTAAGCGCGGTGCTTGCTCTGGCGGGAAAAACCGATTGTCGTAGGCAATGCTGAGCCGCGGCCCAAATGGATGTCCCTTGCTCGCGAGCTGTTGTGCGCAGCTGTTCGATGGTGCGCGCGCCAATGCCGCGGGTCGGGGTGTTGATGGCGCGCTCCAGTGCGGCATCGTCGTCGCGCTGCATGCAAAGGCGGAGGTAGGCCAGCGCATTGCGTATTTCCAATCGGTCGTAAAAACGTTGGCCGCCGTAGATGCGGTAGGGCAAACCGGCGCGGATTAGATTTTCCTCCAGCACGCGGGACTGGGCATTGCTGCGGTAGAGGATCGCCATCTCTTTACGAGAATAGTCGCTGGTCAGGCTGCCTATGCGCTCGGTAATAAAACGCGCTTCGTCCTGCTCATTAAAGCCGGCATAAATTTGTATCAGCTCGCCTTCTTCGCCCTCGCTCCACAGCTCTTTGCCCAGTCTATCGCGGTTGTTTGCGATGACCGCGTTGGCGGCGTTCAGTATGGTTTGGGTAGAGCGGTAGTTCTGTTCCAGGCGGATGGTTTCAACATCGGCAAAGTCTTTTGAATATTGTTGAATATTTTCAATGCGCGCACCGCGCCAGCCGCATATGGACTGGTCATCATCGCCAACGGCTGTAATCGGTATTTGCTTGCCTGCAAGCAAGCGCAACCAGGCGTATTGAATGGTGTTGGTGTCCTGAAACTCGTCAACCAGTAAATGCCGGAAGCGGCTTTGGTAGTGTCCGAGCAGGGCCGGGTTATTGAGCCACAATTCGTGCGCCCGTAACAGCAGTTCCGCAAAATCGACGACTCCCTGCTGCTTGCAGATTTCCTCGTAGCGTCGGTAGACCTTGAGCATATTGGTCAGAAAGAGGTCGCTACCAAAATCTTCGATGTGGGCGGAACGCTTGCCTTCATCTTTTTGTCCGTTGATGAACCATTGAGACTGCCTTGGCGGCCAGCGACTGTCGTCCAGTTCAAGCTCGCGGTGGATGCGCTTCACCAGCCGCAGCTGGTCGTCGCTGTCTAAAATCTGAAAATTAGTCGGTAGACCGGCGTCTTCGGCGTGGGCTTTGAGCAGGCGGTGGGCCAAACCGTGGAAGGTGCCCACCCACATACCCTGGTGGCTGTAGCCCAGCAATTCGTCAATCCGGCCGCGCATTTCGCGGGCTGCCTTATTGGTAAAGGTCACGGCCAGTAGGCTGTGGGGGGAAAAACCTTCGGCCTGAATCAGCCAGGCAATACGGTGCACCAGCACGCGGGTTTTACCGCTGCCGGCCCCCGCCAAAACCAGACTATTGCCGGGCGCGGCCGCTACAGCTTGGCGTTGGGCGTCGTTGAGACCATTGAGTATATGTGAAACATCCATGGCGCCGTATTCTATCGGAAATGGGCAAGGTGCGGGGATTTTGGTGCTCGATTCAGACCACTCGGCGGGCATCCGGCCTGCCGCGCAGCCTTGGCTTTTACGCTACAATGCCTGAAAAGGAGTTGGTTACTGCCGTGAAGCCCCGCAATATTATCCGCGCCATCGAAAACAGCCGCCATGAGCTGCGCAAGTCTGAACGCAAGGTCGCCGACTTTGTGCTGATCAAGGCCGAAGAGGTCATTCATATGCGGATCGTCGATCTGGCCCAAGAGGCCAATGTCAGCGAACCCACGGTGGTACGTTTTTGTCGGGCGATCGGCTGCGATGGTTTTCAGGCATTCAAGCTGGCCCTGGCTCAACACGTGGCCCATAGTCCGCGCTATCAGCACTATCGTTTTACCGAACAGGATTCAGCCCACGAATATACCTTCAAGGTTTTTGACGCCACCATGGAAACCCTGAAGCGGGTGCGCGACAGTATTGACGTTAAGGCTATTGAGCACGCGGTTGAGGCTTTGTGCACGGCAAACCGCGTTGAATTCTACGGCTTTGGTGCCTCGGGTGCGGTGGCCGCCGATGCCCAGCACAAATTTTTTCGCCTGCAAATTTCTTCCAGTGCCTACTCCGACCCGCATATTCAAGCCATGTCGGCAATGAGCTTGCGCCGGGGCGATGTGGTTGTTGCCATTTCCCAGTCCGGCCGCACCCGGGCCCTGATCGATGCCATCAAGTTGGTAAAAGAAACCGGGGCGACGGTGCTTGGGCTGGCTCCGAGCGCCACCCCGGTTGCGGATGCCTGCGACCTACCTATCTATATTGATGTTGAAGAAGACAACGAAAATTACACGCCGCTGCCTTCTCGCATGGCCCATATGGCGGTAATTGATATTCTGGCGGTGGGTGTGTCACGTGCCAAAGGCCCCGCTGTGCGGGAGCACCTGGCGACCCTGAATCGCGGTTTGCAGTCGCTGCGGGTAACGCGAGACTAGTTCTTACAAATGGCGATTAGACGGCAGCATAATCGGTCTTGTCCGACAGCCAGCGTGCCACCAGCGCCTCGCAGTGGCTTGGGGCCCTTTCGCTCAAGGCCTGCGCGCAGCGCTTAACATCTTCCAGTAAATCGCTATCGCGTTGCAGGTCGGCTATCTTGAGTTGCATCAGGCCAGTCTGGCGCGTGCCCAGCACTTCGCCGGGCCCGCGTAGCATCAAATCTTTTTCGGCAATTACAAAACCGTCGCTGGATTCGCGTAGTACCCGCAATCGTTCTTTGCCCGTGCGCGAGAGAGGCGTTTGATACAGCAGTACACAGTGGCTTTCAAGCGCGCCTCGTCCGACGCGGCCACGCAATTGATGGAGCTGCGCCAGTCCTAGACGCTCAGCATTTTCAATGATCATCAAGCTGGCGTTAGGCACATCAACCCCCACTTCAATGACGGTGGTTGCAACCAGCAAATCAATCTCCCTGGCCTTAAAGGACTGCATGATTTCAGCTTTTTCCGCGGGCTTCAGGCGCCCATGTACCAGAGCAACGTTCAGCTGCGGCAAGGCGGAACAGAGCTCTGCCCATACGGCTTCGGCGGCTTGTGCCTGCAGGGCCTCAGATTCCTCAATGAGGGTGCATACCCAATACACTTGCTGGCCACGCTCACAAACATTGTGCACGCGCTCGACAATTTGCTGGCGGCGGGCATTGTCGATGACCACCGTATTGACCGGCGTTCGGCCCGGCGGCAGTTCATCAATGACCGAAGTATCAAGATCGGCGTAGGCCGTCATGGCCAGGGTGCGGGGTATCGGCGTGGCGGTCATGACCAGTTGATGCGGGTGGCCATCTTCAGTCTGGGCCTTTTGTTTTAAGGCCAGACGTTGATGCACGCCAAAGCGGTGTTGCTCGTCAATAATGGCCAGCCCTAGCCGGGCGTACTCAACCTCCTCCTGAAACAAAGCGTGGGTGCCAACAACGAACTGGGCGCTGCCGCTGGCGATGCTGTCCAAACTTGCCTGGCGTGCTTTCCCTTTTAATTTGCCCACCAGCCAGGCGACTTCGATATCGAGGGGTGCAAACCAGCTGAGAAAATTTTGCCAGTGCTGCTCTGCCAGGATTTCAGTCGGTGCCATCAGGGCAACCTGATAGCCGTTGGCGATTGCCTGTAAGGCTGCCAGTGCGGCAACTACGGTTTTGCCGCTGCCCACATCGCCCTGGACCAGACGCAGCATGGGAGCCGCTTGCGACAAATCGTTGGCGATTTCTTC
>JBFJTG010000062.1:0-18030 GCA_041625575.1 Litorivivens sp. | reverse complement strand
CCCCGTTCAATTGGATTAACGGCTCGCTATACTTATGAATAGAGAGCTACGAATAAGAGCTACAAGAAAAGCCAAAAACTAATGCGGGCGGCGAGTAGCCGCCCACAGTTCAGGCACACTCCATAATCAAGTCTTTTAGCCAGCTGTGTCCCTTATCCTGGCTCATCGCGCGATGCCAGATTAAGTAGGTGGGTAGCGAAGGCAACTTGAGTGGCAAGTGAAAGACTTTCAGCTTGTCCCGGTATAAGAAAAATTCGGCCATTGGCCTGGGCACAATCGCAATCCCGTCTGACTGCATCACCACTGTCGGCACGGCGATATACTGGTTTACTTCGGTGAGTATCTTGCGGGTGCCGCCCTGCTCTTCCATAAACTGTTCAAGCAGTTCACGCCGGTCACTGCCAAAGCTCATCACAATATGCTTTTCTTCAAAGAACTGCCTGGTGCTAATGCTGGACTTGCTACCTAAACGCGGGTGATCGTGACGCGCGATCACCACAATTTCTTCGGGTTTAAAGTCACAGTAATCCAGCCGCTTGTCCTGCGGGGCGATAAAATCAAAGCAGAAATCAATCTTGCCGTCCTTAAGTGATTCCAGCCCGGTAATTTGATCGTCCAGATGGGAATGAATACTAATACCCGTTTGCACCTGATTTACCTTCGCCAGAATTCGCGGCAGTAAGTTCAGCTCACCGTAACGGCCAAAGGCAATTTTAAATACCCGGTCAGACTCTGTCGGCTCGAAATGCTTGCTGGAATCCAGAGTGTCTTGAATTTTGAGCAAGACCTCCTGGATGGGGCCGGCAATTTCAACAGCTTTTGCGGTAGGCTTCATGCCATTGCGGGTTCGAATAAAGAGCTCATCACCAAAGGTCTGGCGTAGCCGCTTTAAAGCATGGCTGGTGGCCGGCTGGGTCATATGCAGCTGCTCCGCCGCCTTCGACATCTGGCCCTGAGTCATGATGGCATCGAAGATGGTGAGCAGGTTGAGGTCGACCGAGCGTAAATTAATTTTCATGCATATTACTTATACAATAATTGAATTTTACTTATATTATAATTCTGGCTACTTTGTCACCATCGAAACACGAATAGAGAAAGCTCGATGGACAATGTGCCCAATGGCTACACCAATGCCTCACTCGCGGTGATTGTCTTTTTCATCCTGTATGAGATCGCAAAGGGCGCGACCCGAAACGGCAAAAAAAACAGCAAAGACTGGCAGATGCTGGGCATTGCCGTCACCTGGCTACACTTTATCGAGCGGCCCTTACTCATCCTCAGCAGTTTTGGCCTATTCACACTGCTCATGCCTGAGCATATTGGCGCCCTCGCCTGGCTTGAAGATCAGTATCTCGTAGCCTGCATTATCGGCTTTGTGATGATTGACGAGTTGCTACACGGCTGGGTGCACAACTTCGCTCATGAGCGCACACCAGAGAACCCTCTGCTAGCCAAGTTGCAACGCTGGTACAAGGTCACCCACAGAACGCATCACCTGCACGGCGGCGCCGACAATCGCGGCGAGCTGGGCGTAAGCCAGACCATCGTTGTGGGCTGGGGCTGGGCCATCACCCTGCCCAACTACTGGTTTGGCTACCTCTGTCTGTACCTCGGCCTCTTCCACGCCTGGGCCATTGGGACTGCCATCAAGAGCATCTGGGGAATTCATACCCACGCCAACCTGGATTACGATCTGAAACTGCTGAACCACCCAAATCCTATCGTCTCAAAAACCATGTATGCCCTGTGCCATATTCTGACCTTTCCAACCCAGCACCATCAGCACCACAGTCGCAGCCGTAACTCGGGCTGCAATCTCCAGAATATGCTGGCACTCTACGACTGGCTGCTATGGAAAAAACTCGCCATTGAATTTGAACGCCCCAAAATATACGGCTGGCGTAAAAACGAGAAAGAAGAAAATAGCGCCCTGTATCGCTACTTCTACCGCTCATTCAAAAAAGCAGAAAGTACGAATTCTCATTATCGCGAACCAGAGCTGGAACTACGATGACAGACAATACAATGAATCGAGCCGCCGCTAGCAACGCCAGCGATAGCAATTTTCACGAGACTATAGTCATAGGAGCGGGCGTATCCGGCATCTGTGCAGCCATCAAACTGAAACAAGCTAAAGTTGATTTCCTTGTTTTGGAGAAGGCTGACGAAGTGGGCGGTGTCTGGCGTGAAAACGTCTACCCCGATTGCGCCTGCGACGTTCCCTCCGCGCTTTACTCCTACTCCTTTGCGCTCAACCCGGATTGGACACGGGTTTTTTCTCCACAGGAAGAAATCAAGGCCTATACCCACACTACCGTAAAGCGCTTTGGCATTAGCGAGCACATCCACTTCAATCGCACCCTGAACAAATGCGAATGGGATGAAGCCGACAAATGCTGGAAGTTGGAAACCAGCAATGGAACCTACCGGGCACGCTTTGTCATCATGGCCTGCGGCCCTATGCATAAACCGCTGATACCCCACATCAAAGGCATCGAGACCTTTACCGGAAAATCATTCCACTCTGCCACTTGGGACAGCGACTACGATCTCACAGGCAAGCGCGTCGCCGTTATTGGCTCAGGCGGCTCGGCGATTCAGTTTTTGCCCGCCATTCAACGCAAGACAAAACAGATCACCCTGTTTCAGCGCACCCCCCCCTGGGTATTGCCCAAGGCCGACACAAAAATATCTGAGCGCTGGCGCACTATTTTTAAACGCTTTCCCTTCACCCAGAAGCTTTTTAGAAAGGCATTATTTTTCCAATTTGAATTTCTAAACCACAATTTGAAGAACAAGTGGTTCTCCGAAAAGCTGGAGGCGGCCGCAATCAAGCATATTAATCGGGGCGTAAAAGACGAAGCACTGCGCAAAAAGCTGATTCCTGATTATTCTCTTGGCTGCAAGCGCATTCTGCTTTCCAACAACTGGTACAAAGCTCTCGGAAAGGACAATGTCGATATCTTTCCCGGCGTTGTCGAAATCCAAGGTAACAAAGTTATTGCCAGCGATGGCTCAAGCTGCGAAGTCGATGTCATCATCTACGGTACGGGCTTTGAAGTTGCGGATCCACCCGTTGGCAAACTCATCATTGGTCGCGACGGACGCAAACTTTCGGACCAGTGGGCCGGCTCGCCGGAGGCCTACCTCGGCACCATGGCTGAAGGCTGCCCCAATTTGTTCCTAACTCTAGGCCCAAACCTATACACCTACACCTCAGCCTTCGTAATTATAGAGGCCCAAGTGAAATATATTCTCAGCGCGATTACCAAGGCCCGCAAAAAAAATGTCGTTTCCATTGCGGTCGATAGTGCTCGCAACGCGGAGCTCAACAAGAAGCTTCAAAATGCCCTACAAGGTACGGTCTGGAATAGCGGTTGTAGCAGCTATTTCATCGACAAGAATGGCAAGAATAGCGTCAATTGGCCCTGGACCACGATGACTATGAAACGACGCCTTAACAAAATGAATTTCTCCGAATTCAAGATTGAGCAAGGCGCGTGAAAGCGGCGTTTAAGCCCGCGCTTTACCTTGTAGCCCTCTGCCTAAGTCTCGCGGCCGGCAATGGCGTGGCCGGACCAACAGAAAACCAGGGATCGATCAAAAAAGCCCCCAACATTGTTTTGATTCTTGCAGACGATTTGGGCTTCAGCGACATTGCACCCTACGGTAGTGAAATTCAAACACCAAACATTTCGGCACTCGCTGAAAACGGCGTGCAGTTTACCAATTATCACACAGCGGCAAGCTGCGCGCCCACACGTGCGATGCTCCTAACCGGTGTCGACAGCCATCGTAATGGCGTGCCCAATATTCCGGAAACCATCCCCCCGGAGCAAAAACGCTTTCCCCACTATCAGGGCACTTTAGATACGAAAGTGACTACCGTAGCCGAGGTATTGATGAGTGCTGGCTACCATACCTACATAGCCGGCAAGTGGCACCTTGGGAATTCAGCTGCGCAATTACCAAGCAGTAGAGGTTTTGAGCGCAGCTTTGCGCTAGGCGCTACCGGTGCTGATAACTGGGAATACAAACCCTACCTTCCTATCTATGATCGCGCCGAATGGTTTGCCGACGGCGAGCCCACGTCGCTGCCCGACGATTTCTATTCCTCCGAGTTTCTAATCGACAAAACCATCGAATTTATCGATTCGAACGCCGAAGACAACAAGCCCTTTTTTGCCTATGTTCCTTTTCAGGCTGTACATATCCCCGTGCAGGCACCAAAAGAGTTTACCGACAAATATACTGACGTTTATCTCAATGGCTGGCAGGCACTGCGAGAAACGCGGCAGCAAAATCTAAAAGCCTTGGGCTTAATTCCCCGCGATAGCGCGATGGTAGAAATGTCTACCATGAGCGACTGGAACGAGCAGAGCGACGAACAAAAACGCTATCAGGCCAAACGGATGGCCGTCTATGCAGGCATGATAGACGCTATGGATTTCCATATTGGCCGGCTCATAGCCCATTTGAAGTATATTGGTGAGTTTGACAACACAGTCTTTATTTTCACCTCTGACAACGGCAGCGAGGCAACGGGCACCAACAATTCACGCAATTTCTATGGCCGCGCGCTAGTCAAATTTCTCGGCTACAACAATGACTACGAAAGCCTCGGCGAAAAAGGCAGCATGGTCAATATCGGTCCCAGCTTTGCCAGCGCGGCGGCCTCTCCTCTGGCCTACTATAAATTCTACGCTGGCGAAGGTGGCATGCGTGTTCCGCTTATTATCGCGGGCAAACCACTCGCACTATCTGCAAAGGCAGTAAGCAAAAGCTTTAGCTTTGTAACGGATATAACGCCAACGATTATCGATATCGCCGAAACAGAACTCCCGATCGACGCAAAAGACTTGGTGAGTGGACGCAGCCTGCTCCCGCTCATCAAAGGCGAGACAATCGCGACCTATGGCCCCAACGATGCCGTAGGCTACGAACTAGCCGGCAACGCTGCTCTTTTTAGAGGCGACTATAAACTGGTCAAAATTACCGGCAAAATCTCTGATGGCCGGTGGCGTTTGTATGACATAGCTAAAGACCCCGGCGAGACACATGACTTGAGCAATACCCTGCCCGAGTTATATGCGGCCATGCTCGACGAATACCGGCAATACGCACAGAAAAACCATGTCCTCGATATGCCGAAGGGCTACGATCATGAGCGCCAGGGCATAATAAATGGTATAAACTCGCGCCTGCCGAATATAAAATTCTACCTCGGCCTTACCGGCGGCCTGTTAGTGCTTTTTGTAGCAGTGAAAATAGTTAGATCCCGCCTCCACTAGCGCGTTCACGACCACACTTCCTTATCTTCAGGATTAAGTATGAGCTGGCAAAATTTTCTTATCAGTACCGTTATTCGCTTTCAGCAAAAGTCCACCATGAAACTAACGCCAGAGCGTCGCTTCAAGCGCCTCCGGAAATTCATGGCAATGGATACGGGAGGCTCAGGCCAACCAGTCACCTGCAAGGCAGACAGCATTGATGGGGTACCTGTTGAATGGATTTTGCCGGAGGGTTCTGAGAGCAATCCGAACGCGACGGTGTGCGTCTACTATCACGGTGGCGCGTTCTTTATGGGCGGCATGAACAGCCACCGACAGATGTGTGCGTATCTGGCCGTCGCCGCCAATATCCAGGTCGTGATGGTGGACTACCGCCTAGCCCCCGAGCACCCGTTTCCCGCTGCAACTGACGATGCCTCAGCCGTCTACGCCGCGCTGATTAAATCCGGATATTCAGCGAGTAAGATTGTGCTGGCCGGCGACAGCGCGGGGGGCAACATCGTCCTGCGCACGCTGCAGAAATTGCGCGATGAAGCGATACCACTTCCGGCCGCTGGCGTGATGTTTTCGCCATGGCTGGACTTGAGCCATTCGAGCGCATCCTTTAATGCCAATGCCAAATCGGATGTGCTGCTGAACAAGACCCTGCTCGACGAATCAGTGGCGATGTACGCGCCTCAACTGCCCGTAGACGACCCGCAAATTTCGCCGATATTTGGCAGCGTGGCAGACCTTCCACCGCTATTAATCATTGCTAGCAAGTGCGAGGTCCTGCTAGATGACGCTACGAGGCTGCACGAGAAGATAAAGCTCGCCGGTGGCGATAGTAGCTATCTTGAATGGGAGAAAGCGCCGCATGCCTTTCCGGCTATGAGTAAATTTCTACCCGAAGCACGGTACGCCCTGGATCAATCGGCGTCATTTCTCGCTCGACACCTCTCCTAAATAGAGTAACTAAGCGGGTTCTGGCCAACTAGAGCGCCTAAAACCCGCCGGATTTGCCTAAGCCCTTGGCGGTAGGCCGTGAACCATAGTAATGAACTCTAACGATGTTCCCGCACGACGAAATTCTGACAGCGCCTGATATTCAGGATCGTTATACCATTCAGTCGCAGCCTGCTCCGAAGGGAAGCCAAATATAACGACCCGCCCCGTCCGCGGAGCGGCGCCTTCAAAAGTTACGGGCTTGTCGTCATAGGTGTGAAAGGAACCGCCGTGTTTCTTCAGTATCGGAAAAAAACCTTTTTCATATTTACGATACTCATCCTTATCATTGACTTGAAAGTTGGCGATTACGAAAACCGGCGATTCTGACATAAAGTTAGTTCCTTGATAGCTTTAGTAAGACAATGTCTGCTTGTAAGTAGCCTTTCTAATGTACCCGTACCTACTCCCGACCTAGTCGGAAAAATCATTGGCGCGGCGCCATTTTACGATGTGCGTCATGAATCCAACCTTTGCTTCAATCTCCAGTGTCGGCTCCACCAGCGATAGCTGCACATCGGTATATCGTTTAAGACGGTCAGCATAAACCTCCGCCTGCGACCTTGATTCTTCGCCCTCTACGGCTTTGAGTGAGCGCAACAACGTGGTGCCAACGGAATTCGGCTTTAGGTCGTGACGCTTAACCTTGCCAATTGTAATCGAATCTTGCGTCTTAACCTCGATCCACACGGGGTGCCCTTCAACTCGCCAGATACCGTCAAGGGTATCGGTAGCAAAAGCCGTCGATAGGCACACGATTTGACAAAAAATGACAAATATCAATTTTTCCAGCATTTTAACTAGGGCACTCCATCACTGTATGCGAATCTTATTGGCCGTCCCGAGACATGGAGAACACCAACGATGGCACACTCTACCGATCGCGAAGCTTGGGACGCCGTCCTCGCAGCCAAGGAATCACACGACTTCAGCGGCTCTCCGTCACAAGCTGAACTTAACGACATGATTCAAGGTCTCGTCATGGACAATAATCCCTACGCCTTGGCAGAAAGCGCGGTATCCAGCCACTTGGACAAGGCCCAAGCTACGCGCACAGATACATTCGTGCGCTAACTATTGCATAGCATTTTGCTATCTATATTCCTTACCAGATAGCACAATACCTGCAGGCATCGTTAAACTAATAACCCGCATCACCCTCGCGCAGCGAGGTGTAAAAATCCTGCTTTAGCACTTCGTAGCTCGCTGATCTGGGTTTACGTACGTAAATCACGTCGTCACCCACTTTATCCAAATGAAAGGCTTCCTCGCGCAATTTGCTTTTAACGAGTTTGAAGGTTCCCGTTGTTTCCGTGGACTGCTGGATTCTGACAAACACAGGCTGCGCGTAAACCGGCAACTCGTTCTCTACTAGCGCTTGAAATGCCTCTATATCAAAAGAATTCGCGTCATTAAATTCAAACGCAACCATCCCGGCGCGCCCCTCGACACCGGGAACTTCTACCCCATAGACGTTCGCCATTGATATCTGCGGATGCTTGTTGAGCACTTCTGCGACTTCATTAGTCGACACGTTCTCTGCCCGCCAACGGAAAGTGTCTCCGGTACGGTCGACAAATTGGAAATGCCGGATACCCAGAGAAAAGCCTACGTCTATCTGGCGCACCAAATCTCCCGTATTAAACCAGCGATCCCCCTTCTTGAAAACATCGTGCAAAATCTTTCGGCCCGTAGCCTCGGTGTTGGTGTAGCCATCGAACGCCGCGCGCTCACTAATTTCACCAAGCAACAAGCCCGGCTTTCCCTTCGTGACCTTAATACAGCGGCCTTTTTTGTTTCGCAAAATCGTATCGCTATCCACATCGTATTGCACCAAGGCTGTTTTAACGAGTGGCGCACCAATAGTGCGATCTTTATTGAGAATATTCGCCATCGTTACATTGCCCTCGCTCGATCCGTATATTTCACAGATTCGATCAACCCCAAAACGAGCGCTAAACACATCCCAGACATCGGGCCGCAAACCGTTGCCCAGCATTTTGGCGAGCGGATTGTTTTTTTCTTCAGGGCATTCTGGCTGCAACGCCAAATAGCGACAAAGCTCACCCACATAGATAAAACAATTTGTCTGATATTTTTGTACTTCTGGCCAGAAGTTTGAGGCTGAAAAGCCACGGCGTAAAAAGAACGAGGCGCCATTAGAGATAACCCCGCAAAAACCCGGCCCCAGACCCGTTATATGATACAAGGGGAGGCACAGATAAAGCCGGTCCTGTGGTTTCAGCTGGAGGCCGATACGCCCCAAGCCGTGGCCGGCGATTAATGTCTTGCGGTGATTCATAATCGCCGCCTTGGGAAGCCCGGTAGTCCCCGAAGTGAAAATGTAGGCGGCGATCTCTTTAGCTTTAATATCCTGAGTAACCGGCAGGTTCTCGGACGGCATCGCCGGATACTGTGCGGAGAGGTCTATCGCCCAATCCGGAGCGCTCGCCGCACCTGAATCTTTCATCCAGAAATAGTCTTCGCTCTGACTCAAGGGTAAATCGTCCAAGATTTCGGAAAGCGTGGCAACGCGCTCCTCACCGACAATAACCTTCTTATTGCTAGTCGAATTGATGCAGTGAATCAGCCCTTCACCCGACAAGCCATTGTTGATCAGGCTAGCCTGAGCTCCGAGTTTAGCCAAAGCTAGAAAGGCCAGTACAAATTCGGCGCGTGTTTCCATAAACACGGCAACGGCGTCGCCACGCCCTACACCACGGGCTTGCAGCGCATGGGCAAGCTGGTTTACTTCGGCATTAAACTGAGCGTAGCTCCACTCCCGACCCTCGCTAACCAGCAAGACATTGTTCGGGTAACGACTCACCGTTGATTCAAACAAGCGGCCCAACGAGGCTTTGTCTTCGGATTTCGGCATTTTGTACAGCAAGGCCGGGACGATATGCCGTGTCTCGCCGAGCACGCGAAAGACTTCGCGAATTCCGGATTTATTATTCAAATTATCACCCCCAGCACGATAGGCGTTTTCAAGCGGTGAAACGCCTTCCGACAGAAATGTGAAGCGCGAAGCCAATCACGCAGGCAAAATCTTGCGCACAATGGCCTCACACTCATGCCGACGCATATACTTCGGCAGGGGGTAGCCGTAGAGACCGTGAGATTCTTTTAGCGCACGCCTAACAATGTCATCAACCAATGCCGGTTTTAGGGATTCGGCATGTTTCGGAATACCGATCTTCTCCGTCAGATCAATCACCGCTTGCACCAGCTTTTGGGCCCGCTCACTGTCAGAATCGGCCTCACTGCCAATGTGCGCAGCCGCGGCAATACGCGCCATTTGCGGCGCAGCGGTATCACGATAAAACTCTAGCACGTGCGGCAAAAACAGCGCGTTGGCCAAGCCGTGAGGTATATGGCACAGGGCACCCAATTGATGTGCTAATCCGTGAACATAGCCCACGTTAGTTACAGTGAAGGCCGCGCCTGCGTAGCAGCTGGCAACGGCCATCGCCTCTCTGGCTTCGAGGTTTTCGCCGTCCTTTACCGCAGTTTCCAGGTACCGGAAAATCATCGCCGTTGCCGCAAGAGACTTTTTCAGCGTTTCTTCTGTCGCTACCGTAGCCAGCGAAGACTCAATAGCATGGGTCAAAGCATCTATACCCGTTGCCGCCGTGATGGCTGGCGGCAGGCCCGTCATCAGGCTTGCATCCAGTGCAACCGCATCGGGCACCAACTTCGGATCAACAATGAAACATTTCGTGCTGCGCGCTGCGTCGGTAATCACCGACACCATTGTCGCCTCGGAACCGGTACCAGCCGTCGTTGGGATACAGTAAAAAGGTAGCCCTAGACCGGACACCTTAAAGAAGCCTTCCATTGAGCGAAGGGCCTGTGCCGATCCTGCACTGTTGGCTATTACTTTAGCGGCATCTATAGACGAGCCACCGCCAATGGCCAAAACCGCATCGCAGCACGCCTGCTTACAGAGGGCGATACCACCCTCCACCTGCGAAAAATCCGGATCGGGCAGAATTGCATCGTACACTTCAATCGCAATTCCGCACTTTTCGAGCTCCGCAGTAACCCGCCCTACCAAGCCAAGCTCGACCAGCATACTGTCGGTAACGACGAGAACACGCTTATACCCAAACCGTCCGATAGCAGCACACAAGGCAGCTGAACTTCCCGATCCGCTATAAATCATGGGGGAAGGGACGCTCATGGATCTCATCATAAAGCGACTAAGTAGCGCCATTGCCCGACTGTACAAGACTGTTAGAAAGTGCACGTTATATCCTCAAATTGACAGTGACAACATACTACCTTACGAGCGCTATTCTTCAAAGCAGCGCTATTGGCGAGCCTGTGAGATAGCCGCATGCGACGTGTCGCTCTAACAAGCGCTATTTAAGCTCGCTGGACCCCTTACCCAAGAGCTGACGCGCAATAATTAACTGCTGAATTTGCTGGGTGCCTTCATAGATATCGATAATTTTCGAGTCGCGAGCAAATTTTTCCAGTAGTTCAGTTTGGCTGTACCCCAGCTGCCCGCATATCTCGACACATTTCAAGGCGACCTCATTGCCCATGCGACCAGCTTTTGCTTTGGACATCGAGGCATTCATTGAATTTGGCTGCTTGTTGTCGGCCATCCACGCGGCTTTTAGTACCAGCAAACGCGCAGACTCCCAATCGGCCTCCAAAGCGTAGAGATCATTTTCTATCGCCGAAAGTTGGTGGTATCCCTTATCGTACCCTAGCTCCAGTCCCTTCTCTTTGAGCAGATCCTCGGCTAAATCCAGGGCGGCTCGCGCCAGACCAACAGCTTGGGCCGCCACGATGGGCCGGGTGTTATCGAAGGTCTGCATAACGCCGCCGAATGCCTTTTTGCGCGCCTCGGCTGTTTTTGCTATATCAGGATTACCCAGCAGGTTAGCTTTCGGAACCCGGCAATTCTCAAACACTATTTGTGCAGTGTCTGAAGCCCGTATACCAAGCTTATGTTCGACCCGAGTGACGGTCATACCCGGCGTGCCTTTTGGCACGAAGAAAGATTTGATCGCGGCCTTGCCCATTGAAGGGTCAAGCGAAGCCCACACCACAACCTGCTTGCAGCGGTGACCGTCGGTTACAAATATTTTCTCGCCATTGATGACCCATTCATCGCCATCCAACTTAGCCGTGGTTTTAATATTGGCAGAATCCGACCCGCAGCCCGGCTCAGTGATCGCCATGGCGGCAAACAACTCACCCCACTCGGCCTTTTGCTCGTCGGTAGCGACAGCCTCTACCGCAGCATTCCCTAGCCCAATAGAAGGCAGTGCAAGAAACAAACCAACATCGCCCCAGCACATGGATTCTGTTGCCACGACCATGCGCATATTATTGCCGTTACGATTGCCTTCCTGCTTACTCGCTCCGTCTTTTGCATTAGCCGACGAACGACCGGCCTTTAGCAGAGCGCCCAGCTCCACCAGCTCCTCGGGAAGGTCTTTCTGTTCCAGGGAGTCGTACTTGCGAGAGATCGGACGCAATCCACCTTCCGAAAACTGACGCATAAGCCCGGTCAAATCTTGTAAATCTTTTGGGAGTTCTAAGTTGATCATGTACAAATCCTTATTCTGTCAAAGTGGGCCAGTGCCAGCGAAAATGTTAGGCAAGGACTAGACCATCCAATACCGGTAGCGCCCGCAAGTTTCGGTACCATAGCTCGACCGGATGCTCGCGCGTAAAACCATGCCCTCCCAACAACTGCACACCGTCTGTACCTGTTTTCATGCCCACTTTGATAGCCTGCCGATGCGCGAGATAGGCCATGCGTGTGCAATCCAAACCCTGCTCTGCCTGCGAAGCAGCCCGGTAAACCATCAAGCGTAAACCTTCCAGCTCTGTGGCCATGTCGGCCACCATAAAGGCTACGGATTGCCGATGAGAAATGGGCTCACCAAAGGCCACGCGCTCGTTCACGTAATCTTTAACGTAATCTAATACCGACTGACAGGTGCCCACCGCAAGCGCAGCCGTGGCGATGCGGCTCAGTGAGAGAAAGCGCTGAAGATCAAAACTTTCGCTTAACATGGTGTCGGCTGGCAGCACCACATCGCTCAGACTCAAGCCAAACAGTGCCAATGGCTTCAGGCCCATATACTGCTCTTGCTCAAAGGAGCATCCTGACAAGGACGCCTCCATAAGAAAGGCGCGGCTTCCCAATGACTCGCCAGCAGAATTCACCGCGTCGGCGAGAAGCAGTAAAAGCTTCGCCTCCGAACCAAAGGGAACCAAACTTTTTTGACCTGACAAAAGCCACGAACCGTCCGACTGCTGCATAGCCTTGGTTGAAAGCTTAGCGGGATCGCAAGAAATGCCGGGCTCCATCAGCGCTACCGCCGCCGGTACAAACTTGTCCGCCAACAAAGTGCGTGCAACCGTTTTCTTCTGGGCTTCACTACCCCATTCCATCACGGTATTAATGACTGCCAAGGGTGCAAGCACGGCCAGCGCCATCGACATATCACCCTGAGCAAGATCTTCAATCGTCAACACACTGGAAATAGGACGGTGCCCAGCTCCCACTCCTCCCAGCTCTTCCGGGATGGGCATAAAATTCAGCCCCAGGTCTAGGGTTTTGTCGAGAAATCCTTCCGGCAAAGCCCCCGCTTCATCGGCAGCGCGCGCCTTGGCCGCCATTTCCTCTGCCGCGAAGCGACGCATCACCTCGCGGGTCATGAGCTCTTCCTCGGTAGGCGTTAAATCAAACATCGCTGCTGGCTCAGTCATTCTCAATCCTCTAGCGTGGAAATTTTTTAGTTTGCGTATTGCGTACCAAGCTTAGTCATAATCTCGCGAAATTCAGACATGGTTTCACCCAAAATTGCCTGCGCGGTTTTAATGCTATCGATACGGCCTGCTACCTGTCCTGACAAGGGTATGGCCGCTTCCATATCGCCGCCAAAGTACAATTCATTAACACCGACGAAATGTTCCATGGCATTAAATTGTCCCAATGGCAAAAGTCTTTCCGTGCGCTGCGTGCGAAGCGCTCGCAGTGCCGGGCGTGAGGCCTGATTCAAAAAAACCGTATCCGTTTCTTTGGCTTGAAGAACTGCGTTTTTCCAGTTTTCGTGAACCGGAGATTCGGCGCAGGTCAGCATACGGGTACCCATCTGCACACCTTCGGCGCCCATAGCAAAAGCGCCCGCCATTGATATGCCATCAGATATTCCACCGGCCGCAATGATCGGAACATCCACTTTACTGCGTATGAGAGGTAGCAAAACCATCGTCGATACCGGGCTGGGGTTCTTGAAGCCGCCACCCTCGCCACCTTCCACGACGAGACCGTCTACACCCGCATCAATTGCCTTCATCGCCAATTCGAGTGTCGGCACGACATGAAAGACAGTAATCCCGGCGTCTTGAAAAGCCTTGGTACACACTTTCGGACTACCCGAGGAAGTCGTTACAAATTTGATACCTTGTTCAATCACAAAATCGACGATATTTGTGCCTTTAACGTAGGACAAAGCCACGTTCATGCCGAAAGGCTTGTCGGTGAGCTCACGCATTTTGGCGACCTCAGCTTTAATATTATCGAGTTCACCAGACGAGGTTTCGATAATACCCAAGCCTCCAGCATTACTCACCGCTGACGCAAGTTGTGCCCGCGCTATCCAACCCATGGGTGCTTGAATAATCGGATAGCGGGTTCCCGTCATTTCGGTAACGCGGTTTTTAATAGCAAATTCACTCAAAGGTACTTCTCCAAATTGATTCCAGTTATCGAGATATTCAAGACATCGTAAACAGTGCTTCGCAAGCGCTTCCGTCGATTGCAGCATCAACTCTTGCACGATCATGATCACTTAGCGCTCGATAAGCTTCATTTATCCACACAAGGCATTTGGCCTGATAGGGAAAAGAGCGCTGTTCCCAAGCTTGTCCATCTATCTGTGCAGACCACTGCTTTTCTCCGGCCTGCACTGCCCGCGCGTTCGCCAGCAAGGCAGGAACATAAACCCGCCCCAGTTCGCCCAGCAAAACCCGCAAAGTCTCGGGCTGATCTTCCAGCGGCGTCCAATCGTTGTCTTGCGGTTCTACGCCAGACAAGTCTTTTAGAATATCGACCCACGCAACCGTGCGTGGCGACAGTTCATGCGCTATCCGGCGTGAACTCGGATCTAAACCCACCAACTGGGTTAATTGGCCATATAGCGCAAAGTCGCTCGCAGCAGGTCGATGTCCGAGCATGTAGGGCTGCCTGGTAAGATGCTTTTGCATTGCACCTAGAAATCGACGGTAGCTGGCTTCAATCACGGGCGCAGTGACATCACTTGAACCCACATAGCCCAGGCGTGATATCTGGCGCGCTTGAAACATGTTTTTAAATTCTAGAGCTTGCTCATCTGTCAACGTCATATCCATTGTCAGAGGCAGCAATGTACCCGCATTTTCCGCGTCTTCTTGTGGATACCAGCGGTAGTGAAACATGTACTTGGTAACCCATTCATCCGCAAAGTCTTCGATGAGGTAGTCGATAAACGCCAAAGCGGGATCGCTCGGCAGTACCGAGCGACCTTCGTACATCGATTCGAGGCGCCGAATAATAGGGCTGGAATCGCAAGTCGCTACCGGCTTGCCATCTTCGCCGTCGAACAAAAAAGTAGGCATAAAAGCGATCCTGGGACGCTCAATGCCCATTTCTTTCAGCACTGTGTCGGGCATGCCCCAAGTCACCGCATAGGGAATACGGCGGTAGCGCATTAAGGAAATCATTTTCATGGTGTAGGGCGAGGCAGTTCCGCCGATTAGACGCAGAGGCTTTTCTGAGGACATGCTCATCTCCTTGATATTACCCCGAGCTCTTTTAGTATTAGCCCCTAGAATCTGCACCCCGGCGCCAGCGTCACCGTTTAACATTGGACCCGGCAACGCTTATATCACTTGGAATCAAACAAGGGTATCTAAAGACGATTGTATTGTCACCCTAAATGCCATATTGTACATAAACAAGTTAACAGGCTTTTGGCTACCCGCAAATGCCTCGCTTAACCTAGCCCAGCATTTAAAAAAAGATTATGCCCAAGACCAAAACTGAAGAAACGGACGGACGTCGTCAGCGTACTGAACGCAGCCGGATTGCCATAATCAACGCCTCCCTGCAGTTGCTCGAGGAAGGTACGCTTGCCGCTACTGCCCAACAGATCGCAGACAAAGCAGGCGTAGGAATTCGTACCTTCTTTCGCCATTTTGACGATATGGGAACTCTCGCAGAGGCTATCGATTCAACGATTCGTGACGAATACGAATCTCTGATTCTTGGTGGTGATCGCAACGGCACGCTCGAAGAGCGAATTGACCATGCCGTAGAGCGGCATGCTGATGTCTACGAGCAGTGTTGCAATCTTATTCTGGCGAACGCCGCGCAGCGTTGGCGCCACGAAGAGTTACGCAAAAGTTATGCCCGAAATCAAAAAGGTTTGCGAAAAGATCTGGATAACTGGCTGCCTGAATTAAAAAAAATTGATCGGGATCAACGTGAGGCCGTCGACGCCATTGCCTCATTTGAGATGTGGCACCGGCTTCGAGAACATCAAGGCCTCAGTAAAGTGTCGAGCATCAAGATTATTAGCGGCCTACTAAAGAGCCTGATCCCGGCGACCTAAGCTAACACTCTAAGCTGCAGGGCCAACTGGATTACGCACTTACAAAAAAGACGCCAACAGCTGCAGATAACAGTAAGTTGCGCCCGGGCTACCCGAGCGCTTTGTTCACCTGGTAAACAGGACACCGCCATGACCAAGAAACTGATAACGCTACTGACCATCGCTGCCCTTTCCGCCTGCATGCCCTCTGGCATTACCAGCCGCATCATGGAAAAGGGCCTTGAATCACGGCTGTCAGCGAATGCTCTGGAAGAACTCGAAGACGGACTACATTTGGCCCTATGCGGAGCCGGAGGCCCAATGCCCGCACCCAAAGCTTCAGGCCCCTGTGTTGTGGTCATTGCGGGTGAGCGCATGTTTGTTGTCGATGCAGGCACCGACGGTGTGCGCAATATCAGCCGCATGGGCTATCCGCTAGGCCAAATTGAAGCGGTTTTTCTCACCCACTTTCATTCTGACCATCTCGACGGTTTAGGCGAAATGGGGACCCTGCGCTGGGCGAGTGGCGCTAACACCTCACCTCTTAGTGTCTACGGCCCCAAGGGCGTCAAAAAAGTTGTCGACGGTTTCAACATGGCCTATAGCCACGATTTCACCTATCGCCACGCACACCACGGTGACGCGGTCGCCCCCATGAGCGGCGCCGGGCTATTAGCAAAACCCTTCGCCAAGCCGCAAAGCGGTGTACTGACGGTATTGCTCGAAGATGAAAACCTGAAAGTTGAAGCACTAGCGGTCAGCCATTCTCCGGTAGACCCTGCCGTCGGCTACCGTTTCAGCTACAAAGGGCGCACCCTGCTCATCACCGGCGATACCATTAAATCCGACAATATTCAGCACTTTGCCAAAGGCATTGATCTGCTTGTACACGAAGCACTTTCACCCAATCTTGTGACCATGATGAATGAAGCCGCCAAGAAAGTTGGCAACACCGTCATGGCCCATGTCACTCACGACATTCTCGACTATCACGCCAGCCCGCTTGAAGCTGCAGAAACCGCCAGAGATGCTGGTGTCGGCCATCTCCTGTATTACCACATCGTACCGCCCATGGTTTTGCCCGGACAAAAGGCACTCTATTTAAACGGGGCCGACAAGATTTTCTCGAAGTACACCATCGGCGAAGATGGCGTGGCATTTAGTCTGCCCGCAGGCTCGGACAAAATTATCCAGACAAGTAAGGGTTTGTAGTTAAGCTTGCGCCATGTCCTTCGACTGGGACTGGCGCTTTTTATTGACAAACTTTTTAGCAAACCAAGGCTCTAATACCGTTACCCACGGCTAGCAAGATAGTGCTCCGCCGCCACGAAACCAAAGGTCATAGCAGGCCCCAGCGTCGCACCGGCGCCGGGGTAGTAACGTCCGGTGACTGAAGCAGCGGTATTGCCAATGGCGTAGAGTCCGGCAATTGCTTCACCCTCTTCATTCATAACCTGCGCATACTGATTCGTCAGCAAGCCGCCTTTGGTGCCAATATCGCCCGGATACACTTCCATCGCATAAAAGGGCCCTTCTTCAATGGACGCGAGACAGGGATTAGGTTGAATTCGCACGTCGCCGTAAAGCAAGTCATAGGCATTTTCGCCACGATGAAAATCTTCATCCACACCTTGTGCAGCAAAGTTGTTGAATCGACTAACCGTTTCTTTTAGCCCCGCCGCGTCTATGCCCAGTTTCTGCGCAAGTTCTTCGATGGTTTTGGCCGGCGTCAGAATTTGGCGAAAACGCGGCGGTTGCATCCAGTTCAAATGCATGGCGTCGGGCAGCAGCGGCCCAAAGGGGTATTCGCGTTTATAGCGGCTATCAAAGACCACATAGGCCGGCGTGTTGTCTGCTTTTTGCATGGCTTGAACTGCAGTGGTGTAGGCAACGGATTCGTTGAAGAAACGCTTACCCGCACTGTTAACCATAATGCAGCCGGGCATCGAGCGCTCGGTGAACAATTGCCGAGAACGATCTTCACCGGGCAGGGTAATGCTAGGACCCCACCAGGCTTCGTCCATCAGATGAGTAGCCGCACCGACTTCAAGCCCGGCCACCAACATATCGCCAGTGTTCGTCGGGCTGGCCGAGGACCACTCCGCCTTTGACGGTTTAGGAAGGTACTGATCGCGCAATGCCTGGCTGTG
>JBFJTG010000061.1:0-18292 GCA_041625575.1 Litorivivens sp. | reverse complement strand
TTCTATGTTATGGGCCTACCCATCTTTGACTACTCCATCAATGTGCTCTCGCTGTTCGGCTTTCTGCTGGTACTAGGCATCGTGGTAGACGACGCCATTGTCACTGGCGAAAGTGCCTACACCCAGCAGGAGAGTGAAAAACAAGGTATCAACAGCATCGTCCGCGGCGTAAAGAAGGTATCCACCGCGACAATATTTGGTGTTCTAACAACCATTATTGCTTTTCTCCCGATGATGACCATGACCTCGGACATGGGACGTTTTGGTTCCAATATTGCCTTCGTCGTAATCAGCTGCCTGATCTTTTCGCTGATTGAAACCAAATTGATACTGCCCGCCCACTTGCGCCACATCGATATGAGCCAGGAGCGCCGGGGAGTCATTGCGCGCATCCAGGGGCTATTCGATCGCGCCCTAAAAAGCTTTGTTCTAAATGTGTACCGACCGGTGCTCGGCTGGGTACTGCGTTATCGCTATGTAAGCCTCTCGGTATTCGTCGGCAGTTTTATCATTGTGCTAAGCCTGGTACCTGCAGGTATTGTCCGTTTCGTTTTCTTTCCCGATATTGCCTCCGACGAAATTAAAGTCTTTCTGCGCCTGCCGCCAAGTGCGCCCTATCAACTCACCCACGAGTACGCACTGCGAATCGAGGCTGCAGCCGAAGCCGTCAATAAACGCTACCGAGAAGAAAGCGGCGACGAGCGCGATGTCATTGCAGACCTGGAAACGCTCAGTATCGCCGATGATCGGGCGGAATTGTGGGCAGCGCTGATACCCTCGGAAGACCGCAATATTGATTCAGTAACGATGGCCCAGTGGTGGCGCGAATCTATCGGCCCGCTTCCGGGCATTAAAGAGCTAAGTTTTGACGCCAAGGCCGGGCCCGGCGGTGGCATTGATCTGGACGTCGCACTGGAATCCGAAAACCTAGATGAGCTCAGGTTAGCGGCTCGAGACTTAAAGCAGGAATTGCAGCTCGTCAGCGGTGTATTTGATATTCGCGATACCTTTGGCGCGGGCGCTCCCGAAGTGGATGTACGCATAAAACCCGCTGGCGAACTCTTGGGATTAGGACAAACCGAGATTGCACGGCAAGTACGACAAGCTTTTTTCGGCGCAGAAGTCCAGCGCTTCCAACGCGGTCGGCACGAAGTCCGAGTGTATGCCCGCCTCCCGATTGAAGAACGTGACACCCTCAAGACCCTGCAGAATCTATGGATTAATTTGCCCAACGGTGACCGCGTGCCCTTCGCCGAAGTTGCGGAAGCGCAGTATGCGAGCGGCATTTCAAGCATTAAACGCGTCGACCGCAAGCGCGTCGTTAACATCCAAACCGGCATCGACAAGGCTCGAATCGAGCCTGACGATGTTGTCGAAAAGCTTCGCAGCGAACTGCTGCCCGCGTTAAAAGAAAAGCATCCAAGCATCAATTATCGCTTTGCAGGTCAAGTTGAAGAGCAGCAACAAGATACAAGCGAATTAAAAACCAAGGGGGCCTTGGTGCTATTGATGATTTTTGCTGCGCTGGCGATACCTCTCAAATCATATATCCAACCGCTGTTCATCATGTCAGCCATTCCCTTCGCCGTGGTCGGCGCGATACTCGGGCACTGGATTAGCGGACACTCATTCAGCTTTCTATCACTGGTTGGCGTTATCGCGCTGGCGGGCGTTGTGGTGAATGATTCTCTGGTTCTGGTCGATTTCATAAACCAAAAAGTCGACAGTGGCATGGAAAAACTACAGGCCGTCATCGAAGCCGGACAAGCGCGATTCCGCGCAGTCATTCTAACCTCTCTAACCACCTTCCTTGGCCTACTACCCATTCAACTGGAAACGTCTATTCAATCCGAATTCATAAAGCCGATGGCAATTTCTGTGGGCTACGGCATTTTATTTGCTACCGGTGTCACGCTATTTTTGGTGCCTATATTGTTCTTTATCGCCAGAGATATCTCGCTCTTGTTTCGCAAAGATAGCGCCAAGCCTGATTCAACAGAAAAGACCGCGGCGACCGACCTAACGTGAAAATTCATCGGGTAAAAACGCGACTGGTCAATAGCTACATCGTCGAATATCCGGATCGGCTACTCGTGGTCGATGTCGCCGTGAACTGTCATCGCCAGGTGCTGGGGTTTCTGGAACAGGAAATAGGGCGGCCTGTGAGTGATGTCAGTTTGGCGATATGCACCCACGACGACCCTGACCATATTGGCGGATTGGCAGAGCTGGCCAGCCTTGCCGGGGCGAGTCAGGGCATCCCCTACGCGTCCTCCGCGCCCTGGCGCAAAATGGCCAACGACCCTACCGGTGCCATAGTTCGCTTTGGCACCGGCATTCGCGAAGCCTTTCGCGCCCGCTCGTGGCAGATGTACTTCAGCAAGGAAAGAGACGAACGCGCCAAGCAACTCGCTCATTATGAGGGTGAGCTCGATATCGGTGCGGACGAGCAAAATAAAACCGGCAGCCACAGAGTGTTGCTAAAGCACATGCAGACAATACCCGGATTTCCCGACTGGCGGGTTATTCATACGCCGGGGCACTCCTGGGATAGCTGCTGCTACTACCACGCCGACAGCGGCAGCCTGATAAGCGGAGACACCTTACTGGGCAGCGCCAAGTTACAACGCTTGGTAGTGCCCTCCATTTACTCCAATAAACGGCAAACACGCGCGTCACTGAAACGCCTGAGACGTCTCGGCATTGCCGCGGTGTACCCGGGGCACGGCAGCCCCCAATTTGGCGAGCAGTTAATCGAAAACATTAAACTCGATTGAGTTAGATCCCGACTCCAGCCGCTCGGCCATGACTCGCTCCACCGTATCGACGATGACTTGCGTCTGCCGGTCTACTTCTATATTAACTTTATCGCCGACTTTCAGATCCGACAGGTTAGTCACCCTCAGCGTTTCCGGAATTAAACAGACAGAAAAACACGATCGCTGTCTGTCCATTTCAGCGACCGTCAGGCTGCAGCCATGCAACCCGATAAAGCCCTTTTTAAAGACATATTTTGTCAGCGCTGCCGGCAATTGAAAGGTCATGGTGCAGTTGTTCTCAGGTTCATCCCGCGCGACCAGCTCGGCAACGCCATCCACATGCCCGGAAATCAGATGCCCGCCAATTTCCGCGCCCTGACTGGCAGAACGCTCTACGTTGACAGCATCACCGAGGCGCAACTGCCCCAGCGTCGTCAGCGACAGGGTTTCCTGCATGGCGTCAAAATGGACTTTGCTACCATCAATGCCGGTAACCGTCATACACACGCCGTTTAAGCCGACGCTCGCCCCAATCTCCAGACCTGCCACCAAGGCATTGTCTAACTGCATCGTCAGACGACTAAGGCCCGGCATCTGCTCAAGCCCACATAGGTTATAGGCGCCATAGACGATACCTGTGTACATAGTCTCTCCTGTACTTATTCGTTAGACCGTAGCCATCGATGCAGCAATCAACAATTGCGATCCGAAATACAGGGGCAAGCCCCAAACGCGATTATTGAATCCCGGCGCCACAAAGCGGTTGCGGGCTACCGACAAATCCGACACGGCAAAGGCCACCGCACCCAGCGGTATGAGCCAGCTGGCGCCAGCGGCATAGACCGCAAACGACAGGCAGACCATTGCAGAAATTACCACGATGTAGGCCACCACCGCCGCCTTAAACCGGGCATCCAGATGCGGCCAGAGCCAGCGCAGCGCCGCAAACGCAACCAACGTCATACCGGCTGCAGACGCTAACAATGCGCTCGTCGAGAATTCCAGCTGCAGGAATGCGATGGCGTAGGCCAAGTGGCCCAACAGAAACGCTAGCATGCCACCCAAAAAAGCCGGACCTTGCCCCTTGGGGATCAGCAAAACATCACCGGCCATGCAAAGCACCAGGCCGATCACTATCCAGCGGCCAAATTCACTATCCAGTCCGCCCCACATAATGCCAGCCCAAATAAACGCGGCCGCTGCCAAGGGCTTGAACAGCCATTCAGCGCGTTCAAGCCCCCGCTTTTCGGCCACCAGCAGTAAACATACTGAAACCAAACACACTAAAACCGGTAACATAGGCAGATTTCCTGTACAGCCACTTGGGCAGATCGGGCAATATTGTTTACTATGCAGCACGGCATAACAACCCAATAAAAAGGACACATACCATGGGCAACACCCTCGGCAAAATTCTGACGCTCGCCTTCTGGATCGCTGCAGTCATAAACCTGATTAACCCCCTGGGCGCCGCTGCGCTGTGGATCAATGGCTTTGCCGCCCTGCTCGTTGTGGCACACGGCATAGAATGCATCTATTTCCGCAAGCAAATACAAGCCGACCCAAATCACGGCGCTCTGGCTGGCTTTGTTCTGGTCTTCCTCTTCGGGGTCCTCCATTCCGGTCAATGGCTGGGAAAAAACAAGGCCTGAGCACCGTCAGGCCTAATCAGTAGGCTACCCGTAATGGTGAAGATGCGCTTACACTGGTAGGATTGCGCCCTCGGGGAGAACCACTTAATTACCGATGGACAATAGGCAATGAAGAGAGTTGTTTTTAATCAGAAAGGCGGCGTTGGCAAGACCAGCATCACCTGCAATCTTGCGGCTATAAGCGCCTGGAAAGGCTATAAAACCCTGGTTATCGACCTGGATGTTCAAGGCAACAGCAGCGAATACCTGATTGGTGGGCAGTTCCGTGAGCTGACCGACAACGCAGCCGACTTTTTCCGGCAAAAGCTGTCTTTCTTTGGCAAGGGCAAGGAACCCAAGGACTTTATTTACAACACCGAGTTCGAGAACCTCTTCCTGATGCCCTCGAACCCCGAATTGGCGAGCATCGAGCGCGACCTCGAATCCCGCCACAAGATATACAAATTGCGCGACGCCCTTGAAAACCTCAGCGGCGAATACGAGCATATTTATATCGACACGCCACCGGCGCTAAACTTTTACAGCCGCTCCGCGCTGATCGCGGCCGATTCCCTGCTCATTCCCTTTGACTGCGACAGCTTTTCTTCAGGCGCATTGCTTGGCTTGCTCGACACCGTGGCCGAGATCAAAGAAGACCATAACCCCAACCTGACGCTCGAAGGTGTTGTTGTAAACCAATTCCAGGTGCAAGCCTCGCTGCCACAGCAGCTGACCGAGGAGCTCAACGATATGGGCTTGCCGATATTCGACACCTTTCTCAGCAGCTCGGTAAAAATGAAGGAATCTCGCACCCGTCAGACTCCTCTTATCTACATGGCCCAATCGCACAAGCTTACCCAGCAATTTCTGGCGATTCACGCCGATCTGGAAGAGAACGGCAAAAAACACAAGCGTAAAAAAACCGCCTAAGGGCGGTTTAGCTACTCAGCGTGTCGGCGATCATTCAGGCGTAAGCCTGATCGTTGACTCCTTGCGCATAGTCATCATGCCCATCCCGAAATTTGCCACGTCGGCGTCCACCTCCAAACGATATGCCAGCTCGTTTTTGGGCTTTTGCATCAGCCTTTGAACTAGCGACAGTCCGCTCAGTAAGTTCAACTCAACCGGCACCGTAAAGCTGGCGCTGTCATTAGCCGCAATATTCAGAGGCTCCATCCGGCGGCCGGTAGCCACTTCGCTATCCTCCAAAAATATACGGTAGTTGAGTCGGTCGACCTTAAGTGCAAAGGCATTGGGATTGCGCACCCTGACACCAACATTGATGAGCTGAGTCAGGCCACTGCTACCACCAAAGGCCACTGAAGTAATCGTGACTTCAGGTTTGACGGTATCGCGCAGCCATGCACAGCCCCCAATATTGAGAACCAAGGCTAGCAGAATAAAAAAACCGCTCTTTCTCAAGAGCGGTTTAGCGAGTATCGCTGACACCAATTACTGACCGGTCGGAATGAGGCTCAGCTCAACGCGGCGGTTTTGCGAACGGCCAGCAGGGCTATCGTTGCTTGCGATTGGATCACGCGGACCCATACCGGCGGTGCGTACGCGATTGGCGGCAATACCGGCATTCAAAAAATGGCGCGCGACACTGTGTGCCCGTTGCTCAGACAGCGACTGGTTGTATTCAAAGCTGCCGGTCGAGTCGGTATAGCCATTAACTTGCAACAGCGTTTTGTCGTATTCACGAACAACCGTTACAACACTGTTTAACACATCAGTGAATGATGATTTCAGCGAGCTACTGCTACTGTCAAAGGTGATGTTGCCGGGCATGATGAGCTTGATGGTGTCGCCGATACGCTCAACGCGAACGCCCGTCGCTTCCAAACTCTGACGCAATTTGGCTTCCTGGGTATCCATGTAGTAGCCGGCACCAGCGCCAACTGCTGCACCAGCCAGAATACCCTGTTTAATTGACTTGTTTTTGTCACCACCGGCAGTCGCAGCACCAATTGCCGCACCAGCCAGAGCACCAATACCGGCACCTTTTGCGGTGTTGCTGGTTTTTTTCTCGCCCGTGTAGGGGTCGATAGTGCAACCGGCTACCGCTAGTGCGAGTGCAACGCTTGCCAAACGAACAGGCCATTGAGTTTTCATATTCGGTAATCCCCTAAGTGAAGTTACTATTCTCGTGCAAGTATAAACAAAACCTTTGCAGGCAGTCTGTGCAATATAACCTAAATAGAACGTCGATGTTTAGCCGCTCTTGCAGCCAAATCCTACGGAACGCCAGGAGGCTGCCAGTGGTCATCGCCATCGGCGTCGATGAAAATCGGATTGCTCAGAGCGATTGGCGTAAAGCCCGGCAATACCTCTCGATACAAGGCTGTGACTGAACCGCTCAGCTCGACATTTAACACACTATCACGCGAAAACTGAATGATTTCTGAATAAGGGGTATTGGGGGAAATTTGTACTTCCCGAAAAATTCGCCCGTTAACAAAAATGCGCAGGGTATCAAGCCCAACCCAGGATGCCGCTCTGGGCAATACCGTCAGCTTATGACTGGGGCCCTTTATTCGCTCACCCAGCCCACCCTGTCCGAGCGAAACATCCATTAAGGGGCCACTGGTAAAATACATACGACCCTGGCGAATTGCCCGAGCAAATGCTTCCTCAAAGACCAGCCCCTTGTTTTTACTCTCTTTGGGCAGCTGAATATAATTACGCGGCACGGCCACAGCGCTCTCTAACTTGTGCGAATCGCTATTGCCCGTCGCCTTTATGGGCAAGCCCTGTTTAAGCAAGGAAAACCAATCCTTTCGGCTTGCCGCATAGGTTTCCATATCGGCGCCGTTCAGAACTTCCATCACATCAAAATCAATATCGCGAAAGCCCGTATTTGGGTCGCGCTCCAGCAGGCTGCGGTTGCGCGAATGGCTAAGGGGCAAGGCCGGCTCAAAGGCCTTAGCCTGTGAAACGTGATCAAAAAAGGCTGAGTCGGCATCCAGCGGATCGGCAGAGCGAGGGTGATTCAATTGGAAAATAGCGTGTGGATAGCGGTAGCGCGTTTCGGCTATTACGCCTCGCAAGCGGGTCGATTCGACTCTCGGAATACCACCCGCATAAAGCTCATCACGACTCTCAACCGGGAAAATATTACTGTGCCCGATAGTGGTCGGTGCCTCACTGGTGCGTGACATACCCGTCAGTTCCGAGCCTGTAATAATCGTCAATTGATCGGCCAAGCCCATCGCCTCGGGCAGTCCTCCGCCGCCGACAATTCGATTGTGCTCGGCAAGAACGAGCACATCAGCGCCCTGGGCGACAAAGGCCCGAACCTGCTCTGACAGGGGTAGCGTCGAATCAAAACTGGCGCCAGCATGAACATGTAAATCTGCCGACAACCAATCGCTATCCAACTCGCGTTGCGGCGGCTCGATGCTCAAGACCTGCATGGCACCGGGACGAACTCGTAACTCGCTAGTGGTAACGCTGTATTCAAGGCCCCGGGTCGCCAATACGCGGTAATCACCGGGAGCCAGATAAATCATGTCCGGATCCGAGGGCACACCAGCCAAGGACAGGTTATTGCTCACCAATGACTGCTCTACCAGCTCCCCTGCGCGACGAAAGTCCAGCAGGTCATCGCGCAGGCGCGGCGTCGGCGTTCCGTTAATGCCATATAGGATAAGTTTCATTGCCGTGCCCCGGGGCAGGCGAATGCCACTGCGCGCTTTAAATACCAGCGCGCCAGCATCGAGCGTTTTATTGTCTGTGACGCTCAGCGTCTCGCTAAGAGTTTCTCCCCACGGGCTGCGCGCCGTGAGCAACAAACGCTTGGTCCCCGCTGGCAGCCTTAGGCTAAAGGGGCCCGCTTCCTCGATTCGCCGCTGACTAACGGGAAGACCCTCGGAAGAACTCACCTCTACAACAATCGGCGCTACGTTCACGCTACCGGTCAATACCGGCCCCGTATAGAGTTTGTCGCTCACCGACGCCACATCCGGCCGCTCACCCGGAAGGATGCGAAAATGCGCACGCATTTTTTCACCGGGCTTCAAGTCCATCAGCTGGCTCTGCGCCATCTGGAACAAGCCGAGCTTGTCGCTATCAAACCACAAGGGCCGCGTCATCCAGCCGTGCAAGCTGTAGTGCGGCAGAGTAATCAGAAACTGGGGTAATTTGTGGTCCCGACCATCACGATCGGTCAAGTAAGCGGACTTTAGCTGCACGCCGTAGCTGATAGAGGGTTGCGCGACATGACTGCCAAGGAGGATATTCCAGTCAGCCGGCATCATGCCGTTGACCAGAGAAAAAACATTGTTACGGTCGATTTCCGGGTGCTTAAACCCCAAACTGAACTCTGGCTGATAGCTTGATAGAGCGTAGGGTGTCATCGATCGTTTGGGATAAAGCGTAAGCATGCCGCTCAACTGAACCGAACGTCCTTTGGCGACACGCTCCACTTCTATCCACAGTGCAAGCTCACCCGGATGCTCATCACTGAGTACGTAACGCAGTGTTTGCCGCAGACCCTCATCTTCGCCAACAACAGTAATTTCCGCACGCCGCTTATCATAGGCAGCACCGATTCTCTCTGCGCGAATGGCCTTTTCTTTGGCCAATCCCGTAAGCACATTGGCATAAGTCCATTGGTCATCGTGCCGCCCGCAAAAACCGATGTCAATCAGACTGCCGCCCCCGGCCACAATGCCGGCGTCATGGGCTACATCGCTGATAGCGACACACAACTCGCCGTCGCTCAACCACCAGTCACCGTGACCGGCAATAGCGTCCATTCCTCCACGGGGCAACTCGCCCAGAGTCGCGGCCGTTATTTGTTCTGCGCGATAGCGGGAATGTTCACTCGCTAAAGAAGGTGTTGCCAGCGCAGCAAGCACAAGCAGCGCACTGACGCGGCAGATGCCATTACGCAATGTCAGTAAGTTCATCTGCCGTCTCTTCGCAATGACCTAGGCACCCATAATAAAGATGCAAATCACGCTACCCAGCGCGACAAAGTAAGACAGCGAACGCAGCGCATCGCGATCAGCGAGATAAAACACGCCGTGCAGAATTCGCGCCGCAACAAACACCATCGAAACGACCGCAAGCTTTTCTTGCGGAACACCGGCAATGGAAGCCGCCAGCAGTGCCGCAGCAAACAGAATCAAGGCCTCCCAGGCATTTTGCTGGGCCGCGTAAGCTCTTGACGCAGCCCCGGTAGACTGCGCGTACTGCGCCCGAGGATTTTTGTTGTCCACTTTCCCGAGTTCTTTGTGGCGAAGATAACCACCCGTTCCCGACAACACGGTAGGAATTAATGCAGTAATCATCAGACACCAAAGTGCAGTGCTCATAGCGTGGTCCTTTTTTTATGATTGTTTAGGGATTCCAGTTTCCGGCATACAACCGGGCTCAGTCATTATTCACTTCTACTCTCACATCAGCAATCTCTGAAGGCAGCGTTTGCGTTAAAAAAATTCGACTGGCACGTCGCACGGCAGGATCTAAAGCAAACTGGGCCTCAAAAAAGCTCGAGACCGCCAACTGATTCAGCCAGTGCTGGCGGATGGGGTTCATGCCCGGCGGCAGGGGATCCATTTCACAGAGCGGCGAATCTTCAGTGGCGACGATGCCTTCCTCCTCAGTGCCGATTAATTGATACCAAGGCTCCTCATAAGCGTCAGCAATATTATTTTTCACCTGATCGCAACCCAGTTTATCGGGGTTCTTCATCCAACGTAGCATTTTAGCCGGATCAGAAAAGCCCGTATGAGTAGCGCCTTCGATGGTCACCAGCACTGCACCCGACACGTCTCGCACCGGCAAAGCATTGGCCCTGTAGTCAACCAGCGCATCGATCTCGGACGCCACCATCATGTAGGGCAGCTTTCGGTGCTTATAAAACAAGGGCGTAAACATATTGCCGGGGCCGGCAATTGACACTGCAGCGGCGATACGAGGGTCACCCATACGCGGATGAAAAGCTGCCAGTGTCGTCGTCATGCCGCCGAGGGACAAACCGAAAACACCAATGCGATTTTCATCAATCGCGCCTTCGAACAGGCTTCCGCTCTCGCGATGCCAGCTGAGAAGCTTATCCAGAAGAAAGGATACATCACCAGGCTGATTGACCACATCTGCGACAAAGGGTTTGTGAGGTGCGCTGAAATTCGTTAGCGGATAATCCATGGCCGCTACAACGTAACCCTTGCTCGCCATATGCTCGGCCAGATAGGCACCGCCTGTTCGCATGGACATAAAACCGTGACTGTAAATCAGCAAGGGGAGCGCAGCGCTGGCAGGCCGCCCCTCCTTCAGGAGATCGCCGGGATACCAGATTCGGGTTTTCAGCACACGCGAATCACCACCTTCAAACTCGCCGTGGGCTTGGCTTGGGCGGGTCGTGTCGGTCAGGGTGACATCGAAGTAATCAACTTCGTGCGGCCCTGCTTGAAGGCGCTGTGCACTTTCGAGCGCGGGATTCAGGGCTTCCGGCTGTTTCCCGAGCGTAAATACCAGTACACCAGCAAACAGCAGTGCGAGCAGAATCAAAAGCGCGCGTTTCATGCGGTGTTCCTCATACGATAATGATGGGAACGTACACTATCACCGCCGCCCTTGAAGGTCATGTCCGCCCGATGAACAATTGCGTCCAAAAAACAAAAAAGGGGCGCTTACAGCCGCGCGCCGTAAGCACCCCAAAGTCCGGGCTGAGCAAGATTGCTATTTTTCGACAAAGGCCCGTTCAATCACGTAGTGACCGAGGTAACCATTGCGAGACTCACGGAAACCCTTCTCGTCCAACAGCGCACCCATATCCTTGAGCATTGAAGGGCTGCCGCAGAGCATAAAGCGATCGTCTCCGGTGCCGACTGGCGGCAGACCGACATCGGCGGCAAGCTTGCCACTGGCCAGCAAATCCGTAAGACGCCCCTGATTGCGGAAGACTTCCCGGGTAACCGTGGGGTAGTAAATCAGTTTGCGGCGCACCTCTTCGCCGAAAAAGTCATTCTGCGGCAGCTCGTTTTCCAGATAGTTTGCGTAAGCCAGCTCACTGCGATAGCGCACACCGTGGCACAGAATAATTTTTTCAAAGCGCCCGTAGACCTCGGGGTCTTTAACAATACTCATAAAGGGCGCCAAACCGGTACCGGTGCCAAACAGGTACAAGTTACGACCGGGCAGCACATGGTCGGCAATTAGCGTGCCTGTGGGCTTACGGCTGACAAGAACTTCATCGCCAATTTTGATATGTTGCAGGCGCGAGGTCAGCGAGCCATCCGGCACCTTGATACTGAGGAATTCCAGCTCTTCATCGTAGTTGGCGCTGACAATGCTGTAGGCACGCAGCAAAGGCTTGCCGTCCACCGGCAGGCCGAGCATGACAAAGTGGCCGTTCTCGAAACGCAGCGAGGTATCGCGACTGGTTTTAAAGCTGAACAGCCGATCATTCCAGTGATGCACGGCGGTCACGCGTTCGCTTGCCAGTGTTGTCATAGTCTTAGCTCTCGTCAAATCAGTACTTGCGCACACTATAGGCCCGCACTATCCTATCGGTAAAATGGATAATTTAACTATAGATAATCGGATATACCGATAATGAAATACAGTTTCCGCCAACTGGAAGTCTTTCTCGCCGCGGCGCATTTCGACAATATCAGCCGCGCCGCCGAGCATCTGTCCATGTCCCAGTCGGCCGCCAGCGGCGCCCTGAAGGAGCTTGAGCAGCAGTTTGAGGTGCAACTGTTCGATCGCGTGGGCAAACGCCTGCAAATAAACGAGCTGGGGCGGGTGCTCCGACCTCAGGCTGAAGCCTTGCTGGAGCAGGCAAAAGCGCTGGAGCAAGCACTCGCCCAGCATTCCGATATCGGTCAAATCAAGGTTGGCGCGACCCTGACGATAGGCAATTATCTGGCCGTAGGCATCGTCGCCCGCTACATGGCCGAACAACCCTCCGCTCGTGTGAGTTTGGAGGTGGCGAACACCAAGGCTATCGCTGCCAAGGTGCTGGACTTTGAACTGGATGTCGGCCTGATTGAAGGTGACTACCACCACCCCGACCTCGACATCCTGCCTTGGCGCGAAGACGAACTCGCGGTCTTCTGCAGCCCGGAGCACCCGCTCGCACGCAAGCGCACAATCAGCGATGCAGACTTGCTTGCGCAGTCCTGGATTTTGCGAGAACCGGGCTCTGGTACCCGGCAGGCGTTTGACCGCGCCCTGCACGGCCTATTGCCACAGCTCAATATCACGCTGGAATTACAGCACACCGAAGCCATTAAGCGCGCAGTTGAAGCTAATCTCGGTCTCGGCTGCCTGTCGGCGATCACGCTGGAAGACGCCATTCGCCACAAGCGCCTGGTTAAACTAAGCCTGCCGCATAGAGACTTTCACCGACATTTCTACTTCGTGCTCCACAAACAAAAATACCGCAGTGCAGGGATCCAACGCTGGCTAGAGCTCTGCCGGCAGCGTTAAGCTAGCGGCAAGATTAAAACTCACCAATAACAAATCAGGGAACAATAATGATTACTACTCTTTACGCGGGCTTAAGCGGCATTTTGTTACTGGCACTGTCATCGCGCGTGGTGAATGCCAGGCGCACCCACAAAATCGACATAGGCGATGGCGGTAACGAGGACTTGATGCGCGCCATTCGCGTACAGGGCAACTTCACAGAATACGTACCTTTGATTTTGCTGCTCATCCTTATGATCGAAATGAACGGCAACAGCGCCATGGTCATTCACGGCTTGGGCGGCGCCTTGATAATTTCTCGAATTCTGCATGCGATGGGCTTAAGTCATAGCAGCGGTGTATCAACTTCCCGCTTTGTAGGCATTCTGGGTACTTGGATGGTGTTGGCCATCAGCAGCGCCATCCTCTTGATGGACGCAATGCCCAAGTAAGGAATAGCCGCGTAAGTGCAGCGAGTTCAGGAGAAGCGAATGCTGGCCAAACAAAAATTGATCTTTTTAGCTGTCAACTGCCTGGGCGGCATTGCCGTGCTCGGCAGCTATGCCTACGGCTTTGTTCACTATCCGGAGCTTGTGCCACAACTCTGGGGCGAAGTACCCCAATCCCTCTTCGGCCTGTACAACATCAATATGCTGCTAGCCACTGCGGGCTATCTGCTGATGTTTGGCTACGTCCTCAAGTGCCTGCCCGCTGATTGTCGCAGCGACAGCGGCGGCCTCCTCTTTGAGCGCCTGAATTTTCTTACGGGAATCATCTTGTTTTGCTCGGCGTTATGGATGCCCTTGAGCTTTGCCCTGCTGGATGCGCCCAACCTTGATCTGTGGTGGTGCATACGGGCCGTACTAGTAAGCACCGGCGCTTGCGCCCTGCTCTTCGCCTATCAGATCCACAAATACGCCGAACGACGCGGGCTCTTTCTTAAAGTTGCCTTGTTCGGCTATGTCTTTTTCTGCGTGCAAGCAGTCCTGCTGGATGCGCTGGTTTGGCCCTACTATTTCCCGATTTGAAAACTAACTGACCGGGGGCTTGGCAGGGCCTGCGCCCAGCACTTTTGCTTTGGCAAGCTCAAACTCTTCCTGTGTTAATGCCCCCTGCTGTTTTAAGGCCTGTAGCTTCTGCAGCTGAGTCACCGGATCGCCGTCCTCACCTGCAGCCTCAGACACTGCCCCCTTCTCGACCACACCCAACCACTCCCCGAGCTTGCGCAGCACCATCGTGGCTCCGCGCCATAGCTTGGGCAACATCCAAATCAACAAGAGTACAAAGAGAATCAGCAACGCGATGAATAAGATCGGGTGATTGAGGGCAGTCCATAAACCGCCAATGACTGCCACGTCTTCCATGACCGAAGCGGTCCAGTTGCTAAAGGGCTCCGGAGAGGTATTAATCAGCACTCGCGAACTCGCCTTGGCCGCATGAGTTACCGTAGTCATTGAACCGCCCAATATTCCTGCGGCAACTTGCAGTGCAGGCGTCACATCGCCCACGCTGCCCGCCGCGAGCATCGCTCCCGCGGGTATACGTATAAAGGTATGGAGTGAATCCCAGGCTGTATCCACCCCGGGCGTTTTATCAACAAAAAACTCTACCGCATACATTAGGCCTGCCGCCATGATCACCATCGGATCTTGCAAGACTTGTAGCGCCGGCGGCAAATCAACGTTGCCGCTGGCACCGCCAATGCCCAATACGAGAATTGCAGCATAGAGGTTCAGGCCGGATGCCCATGCCACGCCCATGCTAAGCGAAATTAGTGCTGCCACCTGCTCAAATTCGTTCATCACAAGATCCGGTTTAAGTGGAGAAAAGCTGCATCGCTACAAATCGTCGGGTTGAGCGCGTATGCAGAGTACGCAAAATACCAGTGTAGCCCATTCAAAGATGAGCGCACCGATCGTGTAGCCACTCCAGTCGCCAGCAAGCGCCGCAGCCGCTAACCTTGAAGTCGCCAGCCCCGACACGATAACTAACTGGGTAAATAATACTTTGTCGACGTAAACAACGCGGAAAAAGCCTAGCAGTGCAGAAAGCCCTATCGCGATTTGCAGGCCACCATACATTGCGCGCACTTCCGTCTGGGCGGTAAGACTGCCGGCCTGCAGCCCAGCAAAATCCGCCAGCGCCTCGGGATTAAACAAACAATAAAAACCGTAGGGCGTCCACACCAGCGCCAGAAAAAACAGAAAAACACGAATCCACATCATTCACTCTCCAAAGCTATTTTATTATGTGCGGGCCTGAACATTTATGCCCATGAATTGGCCGCTTTCGCTAAAGCCTGCACCCGCCTTGTGGATGTTACTATCAAAAGCATTCAACAAGCGCATGCGAACCGGTAACGACGACAATGCCAACTTACTCCGACCAAAATAGTACCAAAGAGTTTCCCGTAAACCCGGATTACGGCTCAGGCTGCTTCCGCCGTCGAATTCGTTTGTGCGGGCAGAAAAATAGGGTTATTGCGGAGCTGGAAGACAGCTGCCATGGCTTTAGAGCCACCATTGACCATGATGGCGAGCGTGTTACCGCAGTGATCGCGGAAACTCTGCGCATCCCGTTTAACACCTGTGCCGGCGCCACACGCCCTATCCAGGCCCTGGTTGGCATTGCTATTGGCAGCGACCCGAAAACCATTAACCAGTCAGTAGACCCTTTTAGCAACTGCACCCATCTGTTTGACCTCAGCGTGCTGGGCATCGCCCACGCTGCCCGCGGTGAAACAACACGCCTCTACGACGTTGTTGTCTACGACGAGCGAGGAGAGGACCCAGCGGACGCTATCGTCTCGCTTGATGGCCGGGAAATGCTGCGGTTTAAAACCCGCCAGTGGGAACTGCTCGGCCCACCGGAATTGCGCGGCAAGGCCCTGTTCCGCGGTTTTGCTGCATGGGCCAATGACTATTTTCAGGGCGATGAGCGTGAAGCGGCCTTTGTTCTGCAAAAAGGGTATTTCGTTTCTTCTGCCCGGCGCATTGATTCGCCAAAAATAGAGGGCTCGCGCGGCACCGAATACCCGCACATCGCAGGTGCCTGTCACACCTATAGCGAGGGCGTGGTTGAGCAGGCGGTAAGACTCCCGGATACAGTAAGGGATTTTACGGATAGTCCGGAGCAACTTTTACAGTTTAACTAGGTCCTATTGAAAGCGAGCAAGGCTCTAAGTACAAATACGGATATCGACCTAGGCCCAATCGCCATAAGCTGAACACAGTTTCCATCCACGTCTCTTTTTAAAGAACCCCCTCTTCAGCACCCTCATTGGGTGCTTTTTTTTGCCTGCCCATTTTACAAGCGCGAAAAACACCCGGAGCGGGAGCTGTACTATTACCGAGAGCCGCTAAAAATATATGAATTACAAGCCGTTACCGTTATGCTCTGCACTAGTTTAGCGAATTGAGGTTAGCGTGGAAAAGCTGACAATCGGCTGGCGTGAATGGGTTGAATTTCCGGACTTCGAACTGGGGCGAATCAAGGCCAAAATCGATACCGGCGCACGAAGCTCGTCAATACACGCATTTGATATCGAACCCTTTGAAAAAAATGGCGAGCGGTGGGTTAACTTCAAAATCCACCCGTTGCAACACAGTGACGAAAAAACGGTCAGCTGTAGTGCAAAGGTAAAAGATTATCGCAGTGTCACCGACTCTGGCGGCCACAAAAGCATGCGCTATATTATCGAAACGAGATTCAGGATCGGATCCGATACCTTCAGCGCCGAGCTGTCATTATTTAACCGCTCAAACATGCTGTTTCGCATGCTGGTTGGCCGCACGGCGCTCAAGGGTCGATATCTGGTAGACCCCCTGCGATCTTACTGCCTCAGTAGCACACCGGCCGACGCCGATTAGTTATTACGCCTGCCAACCTGGAGTAAGGCCATGAAAATAGGAATTTTGTCGCGCAATCGTCGATTGTATTCCACCAGTCGCCTCGTCGAGGCCGGCAAGGCACGCGGCCATGAAATGCACGTACTCGATACGCTTAAGTGCTATATGGAACTCAGCTCAGACCAACCGTCCATCTGGTACAAGGGTGTAAAACTCGAAGGTTATGATGCCGTTATTCCACGCATTGGCGCATCCATAACAAGCTACGGTCAGGCCGTTATCCGCCAGTTCGAGATGACAGGGGTTTACAGCCTGGTCGAATCGGTCGCACTGGTGCGCTCGCGCGATAAACTGCGCTCACTGCAATTACTCTCACGCAAAAAAGTCGGCATGCCGCGTACCAGTTTTGCGCACGAAGTCCACAACACCAAGGAATTAATCAAGTTGGTAAACGGCGCCCCCCTGGTCGTAAAACTGCTCTCGGGCACACAGGGCAAAGGCGTGGTACTGGCCGAAACCTTCAAAGCGGCAGAAAGCGTTATCGAAGCTTTTCGCGAATTAAAGGCCGACTTTTTGGTACAGGAATTTATCAAGGAAGCCGGCGGTTCCGACATTCGCTGTCTCGTTATCGGCAATAAGGTTGTGGCGGCTATGCAGCGCACCGCGCAAGACGGTGAATTCCGGTCAAACCTGCACCGCGGTGGCTCCGCACAACTCACCAAACTCACGCCCTCGGAACGAGCCACTGCCGTTAAAGCCGCTAAAATAATGGGCTTAAATATCGCCGGTGTTGATCTCTTGCGCTCAGCGCGTGGCCCACTGGTCATGGAAGTGAACTCTTCGCCCGGACTTGAAGGCATTGAGACCGCAACCAACAAGGATGTCGCCAGCGCGATCATCGAATTTATCGAGGCAAACGCGAAACCCCATAGCAACAAGACGCGAGGAACAGGCTAACAGTGTCAGAAAAATTCGATATCGCACCCGGCAGCGGGCAGCTCATCAGCCTTCCGGTCGCCCGTCTTTACACTCACAACGACCTCTCAATTGACGTACAGGCCGTTAGGGGTAAACGCGACGGCCCGACCTTATTTGTCAGCGCCGCCGTTCACGGCGATGAGATTAATGGTGTCGAAGTTGTTCGCCGCCTGCTGCAACATCCTGCACTCAAAAACCTGCGCGGCACCTTACTCGCCATACCCATTGTTAATGTGCACGGTTTTCTCAACAACTCCCGTTATCTGCCTGACGGTCGAGACCTCAATCGTTCCTTCCCAGGCTCAGCCAAGGGCTCGCTCGCGGGGCGTGTGGCGCACACCTTCATGAATGAAATAGTTCGCCACTGCAGTCACGGCATCGATTTACACACCGGCGCGCGGCACCGAAGTAATTTGCCGCAAATTCGCGCCGACATGAACAATGAAGCCACGCGCCAAATGGCAGAGGTTTTCGGAGTGCCGGTTGTTTTACATTCCCGCACCCGGGACGGATCCCTGCGCGAAGTGGCTGCCGACAATAACATTCCGGTTATTACCTACGAAGCGGGCGAAGCGCTGCGATTCGATGAGGTGGCGATCCGGGCCGGAGTCAAAGGTGTGATTAACATCATGCGCCACATCGGCATGTTGCC
>JBFJTG010000060.1:0-18326 GCA_041625575.1 Litorivivens sp. | reverse complement strand
CAGGATTTTGACTATTACGAGATACACGAAGCCTTTGCCGCGCAGGTTTTGGCCACGCTGAAAGCTTGGGAAAGCGACAGCTTTTGCAAGAACCGTTTGGGGCGCGATTCGGCATTGGGCAGTATTGATCGCAGTAAACTCAATGTGGTTGGCAGTTCAATTGCAACAGGTCACCCCTTCGCGGCTACGGGTGCCCGAATTGTGGCGACACTTGCGAAATTGCTGGAAGAAAAGGGTTCCGGTCGAGGCCTTATATCCATCTGTGCAGCGGGCGGGCAGGGCGTTACAGCGATTCTGGAGCGCAGTTAAGGCGCAAAAGCTAAGGCGCCTGGTGCCTATATTTTAACCAGCGCGCCTTGCTCCGGGCTGAAAAGCTGTTAACTTAGCTCTCTGGGGTATTGATTTACCCTCAACGGGAGCGATTTTTTGCATACTCATATAATAAGAACGGAAGCAGGTGACATGCCGGTCGCCTTCTTCGAATCAGGCGGCGCAGAATCCATCGATACCGAAAATCTCAACGGGCCCTTAGTCGTTGTGCTTATGGACGCTATCGGTATTCGCGAGGAACTACGTGAAGTTGCACGTGCCCTGAACGAATTGGGATATAGCGTCGCACTTCCCAACCTTTACTACCGTGAAGGTCGCTGCGAAGACATGGATTTTGGAACCCCCGAGGGTCACGAAACCATCATGCGATTGTATATGGGCCTCAGCCACGAAATGGTGAGTTCCGATATGAAGTTTCTGTTGGCGAGTTTGGCGCACGACGAACCCGTGGGTTTACTTGGTTACTGCATGGGTGGGGCCAATGCCCTGGTACTTGCGGGCGCTTATCCTCAATTCATTCGGGCGGCAGCGGCTATTCATCCCGGCGGCATAGTCAAAGAGGCGAAGGATTCTCCGCACAAAATGGCAGCGCAGGCCAGTGGCGAGCTATATATCGCCATCGCCGACGACGACCCTTATGCCACCGTTGAGCAGGTTGCGACCCTGGACCGGACCTTGAAGCAGTCAGAGGTTAGTTATCATCTTGAATGCTACAAGGGCGCAGCGCATGGTTTTGCCTTTAAATCGCTGCCGAGCTACAACGCGGACGCAGCTGCGCGCTATTGGCAGGCGACGGTAGACTTGTTTGAGCGCAACTTAAAATAAGAATGAGTTAACGCTACTGAGTAGGTGAGAAGCGGTTTATGAACTGGTTGTTTCTTTTGTCGATGATTACCGCTTCGATCTCCTTGTTGTTTGCCCTGGTTTTTTTGGCGATTTATCGCCAGCGTCGAGAACTCGCGGCGACGCGTTGTTGGGGTATAGCCTACCTTTTGTTGGTTGTTGCGATGGCGAGCGTGGGCTTGCGCATTGTGTTGCCCAGCGTAAATCCCCATATCTTCAGCAATGCGCTGGCTGTAACGGCGGGCCTGTCCTGCGCCTATTTGTATTACGGTATCCGTTGTTGGCGGGGCATGGAGCTTTATTCGAAGATTTTTCGTCAGAGTGTGGTTGCTTTAATTTTGGTGCTCGGGTTTACGAGCTTTTTGAATCCGGGTCTTGAGCCCACAACCCTGGTTGTATCGCGCCTGTATATTGGCGTTTTTTGTGCATTGGCTGTGCACGCTCTGCTGGTGGGCGAAAAGCAAAAAAATATCGGGCATTACCTCGCTGCGACCTTTCTGGTTGCGATTCCCGTCACGCAACTGGCCTCGCTCTATATCGTTTTCTTTATGCCCTCGATTCCCGACGGCATCGCCGCGTCGACTATCGAAGAGTTGTCGAATTCACGACTGGCGGCGGTAAACTTTGTTGGCTTACCGATCAGTTTCACGGGAATTGCCTTGTTTTGCCTCTTAGGTGTCCTGCTGGAGCTAGGCAAGCAATTGCTTGATGAATCGTTGCACGATTGGCTGACGGGCGCCTATAACCGACGCGGGTTTGGTGACATTGCAGAACGACAGTTTTTGCAATCCAAGCGCCGTGGCAGCAATTTATCTTTGGTCATTTTTGATATGGATAATTTCAAAACTATTAACGATGAGTACGGCCATATCGCCGGCGATCGCGCCTTGATAAACGTCGCGGCTTTGCTGAGAGAACGCCTGCGAGACAGCGATGTTGTGGCTCGCTGGGGAGGCGAAGAGTTTATTTTTCTCATGCCGGATTCGAATCAAGCCGAGGCTTTTGTTAAAGCGGATGAGATCCGTCAGTACCTGCAGAGGCGGCCTCTGGTGTTGGATGAAAAGACCAGAGTAACGCTCAGTGCCAGTTTTGGTGTGGCCCAGCGTAAATCGGGGGACGAGAATATGGAGGCCATAATCCATCGCGCCGACAATGCGCTTTACCAGTCGAAAGCAGACGGCAAAAACCGCGTTACCCTGGGCATGGGGAATGATCGAGTGCTGGCTGGGGCTATCCCCGCAAATTAATGTTGCCGTTGATACCAGCAGCGCCTAATTCATTCTCCAAGCCCGCGTTCCCGACGCGCATCATCAATACCACCGACATTGCGCACATTGGTGTAACCGGCGGCGCGTAGCGCGTCTGCGGCTTTGCCGGCGCGACCGCCACTGCGACAATAGAGTAAAACTTCAGTGTTTTTATTGGGCTCAATCGCGCCAATCTCCCGAACGATTTCGTCGTGGGAAATACGAATATCGCCTTCAATATGGTCTGCGCGGTGTTCTAGCTCACTGCGCACGTCTATCCACAAGGTTTCGGTCTGCCCAAATGCGCTTGCGCACATCAGGAGCAAGAAAAGCGCGGGAGTACGAAGGAAGTTCGAATTCATGATAAGTCCTCACTAAAGCAGGTTTGGCGCCCTGAAAAGCTGTAATTGTTTCTGAGCTTGACGGTGTTCGCTGTCATCGGAATTCGCCTGCCCCCGTGCGTGGCACTGTGTTTGATAGCTGGGGGAAACGGCGACCGCCTTCTTGTTCCAGCCATTGCAGTAGTGCGCGCCAGTCTTCCTGATCGCGCTTGTAGGCCTTCTGGTGATAGTCGAAAATACCTTTCCCGTCAGTATAGGCGTGAACGTACTTTTGGGTGTCCCGAATAGTGGCAAGAAACGGGATGTCGAGACTTGTTAAGAATTTTTTGAGCCGATCCCCTGCTTTCGTTTTTTGATTAACCCGGTTGGCTACCACGGCAATAGGCTTACGCCTGTGACGCATATTTTGCGTTAGGAGTAATTCCCCAATGAAGCGCGCGCTTGCACGAATATCTATGTCTGAGGCTAATACGGGTACGATAACCATATCGTGGTCTTGCAGCATATCTTCCAGCACGGGGCCCTTAATGCCGGCAGGAGCATCGGTGATCAACCAGCGCGTAGATTTGGGCGCGCGCCATTGAAAGCTCCGTGTTGTCTTGGCACTTTCGTCGATTTTCACGCAGGTCACTTGCGGCAGCTGACCACTGCGCTGCCTTGCCCAGTAGTCTGCTGACCCTTGGGCGTCGGCATCCAGCAATACGGTCGCTTCGCCTTGCTGAGCCAGCCACGCAGCGATATTGGTGGCGACCGTCGTCTTCCCCGAGCCGCCTTTACTATTAATAACCAATATCCGGCAAGCATTTAGTTGCCGAATGGAAACCAGCTGCGCGGGTGGGGAATCGTTATTTCTGTTAGGAGGCCTTACGTCCATAGTGTGAGCTGCTGCCTACTGACTTCGAGTTGCTGCGGATTGATTTCACAGCGGATTGAATTGACGCTATAGCCAATATCATAGCATCACACCCCGAGTTTAGCGTTAGTCCTGCGAATAGTCGGTGGGGCGTTAGCCTGAATGAAAGTTTATTGATGTGATATCACCAAAATAGGCTCGCTGCCCGGGGCAGTAATGCCGAGGCTGGAATGGGGCGGTTTAGCCTATCCACTCATCGTAGAATGGAGGCATATCCTCGCTGGCGCTACTGGTGAATTTGGCCTCGCGCTTTTCCAGAAAGGCCGTAACGCCTTCCTTACCGTCCTTCTGGCTGGCATAGAACATGGCCAGGGAGTCGATCTTGTGGGCCTGCAGGGGGTGGTCTGCGGCCGAGTTGCGGTAGAGCATTTGCCGGGTGAGGGCGATGGCAACAGGTGATTTTTTGGTGAGGCCTTTGGCGATGGCGTAGGCTTCTTCGAGCAGTTTGTCGGCGGCATAAACGTCTTTGACCAAGCCCCCGCGTTTGGCTTCGGCAGCGTCAAATACATCGGCAGCGTAGGTCCACTCCAAGGCTTGACTGATGCCGACAACGCGCGGGAGAAACCAGCTTGAACAGGCTTCGGGCACAATGCCCAGTCGATTAAATACAAAGCCGATTTTTGCTTTCTCTGACGCCAAACGAATGTCCATGGCCAGCGTCATGGTGATGCCGATGCCAACGGCGGCGCCATTGATGGCAGCGATGACGGGTTTTTTACAATTGAAGATGGCGAGGGTTACGCGCCCGCCGGTGTCGCGCACACCCGAGTAAATTGTCGGGTCGTCGAGATTTTCCATGTCCGACAGGCCCGGCGTAACGGTCTCGTCCAGCCCAAAAACATTCCCGGTCGAGTTCAGATCCATGCCGGCACAAAAAGCGCGGCCATTGCCCGTCACCACAATCGCTCTCACCTCATCGTCTTCGCTGGCTTTGTTAAACGCATCTTCCAGCTCGTTGGCCATTTCAACGGTAAAGGCATTGAGCTGATCGGGGCGGTTTAGGCGGATGGTGAGAACGTGTTCTGCTAGGGAATATTCAATGCTGTTGTAACTCATGCTGAAGCCTTTTTATTGAGTGGGAAATCGCAAGAGTGTAGCAGAACGAACAGAGGCCGGAAAAATCCGGCCTCTTGGCGTTGCGCGTTAGAAATTCTAACGAACGTTGAAGTGGTCCAAAGGCATATCCATTACCGAGCCAACCGAACCGCGCATTGCCTCGGCGTGGCCTATGGCACGCGGTAACAAACGCTCGAAGAAGAACTCGGCAGTTTCCAGCTTGGCTTCATAGAAGTCGCGGTCTTCCGGATTCTCTTTCAGCTTTGTCAGAGCAGTATCGGCCATGCGCGCCCAGAAAAAGGCCATGGTGATATAGCCACTGATCATCAAAAAGTCGTAAGAGCCTGCACCTACGGCATCGCGGTTACGTGATGCGCGGATCAGCAAGCCGATGCACAGGCGGTTCCAGCGGAAGGTATGTGCCAGCAGTTTGCGGGCGTATTTTGAACGACCGCGCTTGAACAGGATGCTGAAGCCGTAGCTGTACATGCGTTTGCTGAAACTGCGATACAGTTTCAGGCCGTCGAGAATCACTTTGCGGCCCAGCAGGTCCATGGCCTGAATGCCGGTGGTGCCTTCATAGAGAGTTGAAATACGCGCATCGCGCACAATCTGTTCCATGCCGTGTTCGGCAATATAGCCGTGGCCACCGAAGACTTGCATGCCCAGATTGGAAGACTCTTGCCCCGTTTCGGTTAGAAAGGCTTTCAGGATGGGTGTCACAAAGCCGAGCAAATTGTCGGCGTTGTCGCGCTCTTCTTCGGTGTTGCCGTACATCATGATGTCGGCTTGGCGCCCAGCGTCGTAGAGCATGGCGCGACCGCCTTCAGCGAAGGCTTTTTGGGTCAGAAGCATGCGCCGTACATCGGGGTGGTGAATGATGGCGTCGGCGGGTTTGTCGGGGTTTTTATGACCAGACAAGGAGCGCATGGAATAGCGCTCCATGGCGTAGGGCAGACTGTTTTGGTAGGCCAGTTCACTGGCGGCAACACCTTGTATAGCCGTACCTACGCGAGCAGTGTTCATAAAGGTGAACATACAGGCTAGGCCATCGTTTTCATCGCCAAGCATATAGCCCTTGGAGCCATCGAAGTTGATCACAGCGGTCGCATTGCCGTGGATCCCCATCTTGTGCTCAAGGGAGCCGCAGCTAACCTTATTGAACTCGCCCATTTCACCGGCTTCATCGACATCGAATTTCGGGACGATAAACAGCGAAATACCCTTCGTGCCCTCGGGGGCATTGGGCGTGCGCGCCAGTACGATGTGCACGATATTGTCGGTCAGGTCGTGCTCGCCGGATGATATGAAGATCTTGGTGCCGGTCAGGGCGTAGCTGCCGTCGTCATTGGGGACGGCGCGGGTGCGCATCTGGCCAAGGTCGGAGCCACAGTGGGCTTCGGTCAAACACATGGTTCCTGTCCACTCGGCGGATGTGAGTTTGGGCAGGTAGCGCATTTTTTGCTCGTCAGTGCCGTGCGCGAAAATCGTGTTCATGGCGCCCAGGCTGAGGCCGGGGTACATGCCCCAGGACCAGTTGGCGGTGCCGACCATTTCCGATTTCAGCAGGCCGAGCGAAAGCGGCAGACCTTGGCCACCGTATTCCACCGGGTGGGAAAGCCCTTGCCAGCCACCGGCAATCCACTGGTCATAGGCTTCCTTGAAGCCATCGGGGGTGGTGACCTTTCCGTCCTCGAATTTACAGCCTTGCTGATCGCCTACCTGATTCAGGGGTGACAGCACTTCTTCGCAAAACTTCGCACATTCGCCGAGTATGGCGTCGATCATGTCTGGTGTGGCGTCTTCGCCACAGGCCATGCCGGCGTAATGGCCTTGGAAGTCGAGCACTTCGTTGATAACGAACTTGATGTCTCGGATCGGAGCTTTAAACGTTGCCATTGGAAACCTCTGTCATTCGAAGGTGCAAAACTAGTGGTCAGACTATATAGAAACGCCAATATGACTGAATTGGCCCTAGCTGTCAGATATAACAGCATTGAGGTCAATACAGGCGATTCGTACAGAAAGGAAAACCAGACGCTATCAGTGAGGCTTCGAAATGGCTTTGTACTTGGATTGGCTGCCTGCTTTTGCTCTAATCAATGCCATATCTGACAGCGAACCGCAGGGTTCAGTTTTTGCACGCTATTCAACACCAAGGAAGAGATTTTATGGATTTAGCGAGTCTCAATGAGCGCATCGCTCGCCTCGAAGCGCTGGAAGCGATAAAGCGCCTCAAGTACCAGTATTTTTTCAACTGCGACCAGAAGCGGCCTGCAGAAGTTCGTAAATGCTTTGCTGACGGCAAGCTTGATATCGACTTTGGTCGTATTGGCACCTTTAATTCTGCTGATGATCTGGTGGCCGTGTTCGAGCAATTGGCCTGCAGCGATCACATCGTTGAAATGCATCACGCCCAGAACCCGCAGATTGATATTGAGTCGGACACTGAAGCCTCAGGCCTGTGGGGGCTTTACTACTACATGATTGATACCCAGCAAAAAATTACGACCCAGCTGGGCGCCTACTACGAAGATCGCTACCGCTGTATTAATGGCGAGTGGAAAATTGTCGCGACCCGCTGTGTGGTGACCTCCACGCAAATAATGGCGATAAATGACGAGCGAGTGTCGGCGGTCTTTGCTGGTGCCACGGCACCTGCTGAACTGGACGACCCGTCCAAACAGGCCGGTTGAGGAATTTTTATGGCGCAGCGCAGTGTAAAGCTGGTTAGACACCCGCTCGCGGAAGGCGGGTATCTTGCACACATTACCCTGAACTCGCCGCGCAGCCTCAACGCGCTAACCCTTGAAATGGTTGAGACTTTACTGCGGCACTTGCAGAAACTTGCCGTCGACCCCGAAGCGGTAGCCGTGTGGCTGGACGGCGCCGGGGAGCGGGGCTTTTGTGCGGGCGGCGATGTTCGCGCCTTGCGTGATTTGGCACTGGCCGCTCAAGGTGGCAGGGCAATTGAGGCCGAGAAGTTTTTCGAAATTGAGTATCGCGTCGACTACCTTATTCACTGTTTCCCCAAGCCCGTAATTTGTTGGGGTAGCGGTCTCGTGATAGGCGGCGGTCTGGGTTTGTTAATGGGTGCGAGTCATCGTATAGCCACTCCCAGCAGCCACTTTGCGATGCCGGAAATTTCGATTGGCCTGTATCCTGACGTCGGGGCGAGCTGGTTTTTGCAGCGTATGCCGGGATGTTCGGGTCTGTTTTGCGCCCTGACCGGCGCCAAATTGAACGCAGCTGATGCGCTCTACAGTGGTTTGGCAGATTACCTTTTGCCGGATGCGGCCAAAAAATCACTGCTGTCGCGCTTGTTGGCGCTGGACTGGTTTTTTGATGGCGAACAGGACGCCGAACTGCTCACGGCCGAGCTGACAGATTTGGAAGTGGAATACGATGTCTGCTTACCTGAGTCTCATCTGAAGTCCAGAATGGTCTTGATAGATAAGCTGTGCGAGTGGCAGGAGCCCGCAGCATTGGATGCGGCACTAGCGGATTTACACGGTGATGATCCCTGGTTAAACCGTGCAAGCGAGAACTTTAGTCGAGGCTCGGCTTCGACAGGCCGGATCGTGCTTGAGCAGCTGCGGCGCAGCGCAAAGCTCTCACTGGCAGACGCACTACGAATGGAAATGATCGTTTCGGCAAACCGCGTGCGCACGGCGGAGTTTATCGAGGGCGTTCGGGCGCAACTGGTCGACAAGGATAGGCGGCCCCAATGGCAGTACCCCAATCTGGCTAGCGTGCCGGATGAAGAAATCAATGTTTTGTTTGAAGCACCCTGGGCAGAAAACCCACTGGCGGATTTGTAGCGCCCCGACCGGCGTGGGTCGAGGCGCAGCACGCTAAATTAGCGCTTCACGATTACCGAAGAGCCGTGGCCAAACAAGCCCTGATTCGCCGTGATACCCACCTTGGCGTTTTCAACCTGACGATCGCCGGCCTGACCACGCAGTTGCCACGTTAATTCGCAGACCTGGGCCAGGGCTTGTGCCGGCACGGCCTCGCCAAAGCACGCCAGGCCACCGGAGGTGTTAACCGGAATACGGCCGCCGAGTTTGGTGTCGCCGTTGCGCACCAATTGAGCCGCTTGACCGCGTTCGCAGAGCTGCAAATCTTCGTACCAATCCAGCTCCAGGGCAGAAGACAAGTCGTAGACTTCGGCAATGCTGACGTCTTTCGGGCTGATGCCGGCCTCTTCGTAGGCCTTGACAGGCAGCGCCGCACGGAAGCGGTGAGCATCTACACCCGCTGCTGCTGCCGAGTCCGTGGCAATATCGGGCATTTCAACGACAGAGCTGGCGAAGGTGGGCGTGACGGTGGATATGGCCGCGACTTTTACCGCGTCGGCTTTGCCCATTTTTTTCGCGTACGCCATGCTGCAAACGATGATGGCAGCGCCGCCGTCGGAAGTGGCGCATACATTCAAGAGGCGCAGCGGATCGGCAACCATGGCGGAATTGGCCACGTCTTCCAGCGTAAATTTCTTCTTGTAGCGCGCATTGGGGTTGGTGAAACCGTGTTCGCTATTTTTAACTTTTACCAAGCCAAAATCTTCTTCGGTGTCGCCGTAGATGTCCATGCGGCGCCGGGCGTAGAGGGCGAAGTACGTGGGGTTGGTAATGCCAAGATAAAAGCGTACCCAATCCGGATCTTCCGGGCGATAGCCCTTGGCGGGTGCCAGAAAGCCCTTGGGTGTGGTGTCAGCGCCAACCACCAGCGCAACTTCACATTCGCCGGCGAGTATCTTGGTACGCGCAGCGGCCAGTGCCTGTGAACCCGAGGCGCAAGCGGCATAGGAGGTGTTGACCTCGGCTCCTTGCCAGCCCAGTGCCTGAGCGAAGGTAGCGCCGGCGACATAGCCGGGGTAGCCGTTACGCATGGTGGCTGCGCCGGACACGAACCCGACATCCTTCCAGTCGATGCCCGCATCGGCGATGGCCGCTCGCGCGGCGGCAACGCCGTATTCGACAAAATTATGGCCCCACTTGCCCCAGGGGTGCATGCCAACGCCAAGAATGGCTATTTCATTGCTCATGGTGTTCCTCACAAATTCTGTGGTGCAGAGCCTAGGCTCTATACGCGAATCTTTACCAGCTCATAGTCAGAGCAGTCTTCAGACCGGTTTCCATTTCCAGCTGACTTTGGTGTCTTCGTCGGTTTCGTGCAGGGTTTCCAGCACCAGCTCAACATCCATGCCGACTTTCAGCTCGCTGACGTCTACGCCCTTAATAACCTGACCCAGAACGATCATCTGCTCCTCGGCCAGCTCAACCGCGGCAATGGAGTAGGGGACAAATGGATCGTCGGCCACAAAGGGCTCTGGCGGCTTGTAGCAGGCATTGGTGTAGGACCATATCTTACCGGTGCGGCTTAGGGGCACTTCGCTAAAATCGCTGCTGTCGCAAGAGGGATTGCGGCAGTATTTCAGCATTTTGGGAAAGTAGTAGGTGCCACAGCTATCGCAGCGGCTGCCCAGCAGCGCGGGCTTGTCCTTATCGAGCGTGTGCCAGCCTTCGATGGCGGCATTTACGGGTTTTGCACTCATTCCTGACAATCTCCGGGTGAGTTCTAGGCAGAGGTGGCGCCCGAACATGGGCAGGCCAGACGGCAACAGGTGAGCATACTATCGCCCTGCAAGCAGCGGCAACAACTGATCCGGCCATAAAACTGTCCTTATACGCCATTTGGGTGACGTCTTCGGTCAACGCCGGATGATTGTTTTTGTCAGCGCTTTGACGAGAATTGCTATTGTGCTACCTCGGGCATTCCCTATGATGGTGCCTTTCCGCGAAAGCCTTCGCAGTAATTGAGGACACCCGATGAAAGTCGAATTTACACCGGAACAGGAAGCTTTGCGCACGGAGCTGCGTGCCTACTTTGAGGAGTTGATGACACCGGACCTCGCGGCAGAGTGTGATCGCGATATGGGTGAGGGTGGCGGCCCCTTGTGGCGTGAAGCGCTCCTGAAAATGGGCCGCGATGGCTGGATTGGGGTGGGCTGGTCAAAAGAACTGGGCGGCCGCGGCATGAGCCCCATCGAGCAGTTCATCTTTGTTGAAGAAATTATGCGGGCCGGTTATCCCTTCCCGTTTTTGACCACGGAGTCGGTAGGCCCGCAGCTGGCTGAACACGGCAATGAGTGGCAAAAGAAAAATATCGTTCCCAAAATTTTAACCGGCGAATGCCTGATCGCTATTGGCTATTCCGAGCCCGGCGCAGGCACGGATTTGGCCCGATTGAAAACTACAGCTGTGAAAGACGGTGACGAGTGGGTTATTAACGGTCAGAAAATGTGGACTTCGCTAGCGCACTTCTGTGATTACGTCTGGTTGGCCTGTCGCACGGAAGAAAACGAGGCGAAGCCCCACAAAGGCATCTCCATGTTTTTGGTGCCGACCTCGGATCCGGGCTGGAGTGCAACGCCGGTTAATACCTTAGGTGGTGTGCGCACCAACGCTACCTATTACGACAACATTCGTGTTGGCGACGATGCCATGGTCGGCGAGCTCAATGGCGGCTGGAAACTGATAACCGGCCAGCTCAACCGCGAACGCCTGAGTTTGGTGAATTGCGGCCCCACCCAGCACCTCTTCAATATGGTGGTTAAGTGGGCTCAGGAAACCGATTTACCCCAAGGCGGCAAGCTCATTGATCAGGATTGGGTACAAATGAACCTGGCTAAAGTGCGCGCCGGTGTCGAAGCGCTTAAGCTGGTTTGTTACAAGCAGGCTTGGGCGATGACGGAGGGAGCGCTGGAAATGGCTGATGCTTCCGCCGCTAAAGTCTATGGCTCGGAATTTTTTATTGAAGTGTATCGCTCGCTTGGTGAAGTGATCGGTCAGTTTTCAACGGTCAGTCGTCACTCCGACAATTCCCAGGAATTGGCAGCCAAGATCGAACGCATGTACCGCACCGCATCCATCATTACCTTCGGCGGCGGCACCAACGAAATTCAACGCGATATTATTTCGGCCGCGGGTCTGTGGATGCCCCGCGCAGCGCGCTAATTGAGGAGAAAGACATGAATTTTGGATTTTCTGAAGAACAGCGCGACGTACAAAATCTGGCGCGGGAGATACTCTCTGATCTGGTTAAACCTGAAAAGTTGAAGGCGAGCGACAGCTACGCAGGCGAGCGCTTTGACGAAGAATTGTGGGGAAAATTGGCGGAGGCCGGCCTCTTGGGCGTGGCGATTGACGAAGCCCACGGCGGTATGGGTTTTGGTTTTATCGAGTTGGCACTGCTGATTGAAGAGGCGGGGCGCACAATTGCGCCGGCACCGCTTATTTCGAATTTGGTTTCTGCAGCATTACCGATACAAAAATTTGGTAGCGACGAGCAGAAGCAGCGCTTGTTGCCCGGGGTGGCGAGCGGTGCCATCCAGCTTAGCGCGGCTTTGATGGAAGAGCAGAACGAAAACCCCGCGACGCCACTTCTCACTAAGGCGACAAAGGACGGTGAGGGTTACACGGTGACTGGCGTAAAACTTTGTGTGCCCTTCGCGCATCGCGCCGAGCGCATTGTGTTGTCTGCGAAAACAGATGGGGGCGTTGTCGTCCTGCTGCTGGACCCTAAAGCGGCGGGTGTCACACTGGAACCAATGAAAGTGACGACTTACGAGCCGCAATTTGCACTTGTGATGAAAGATGTGCAAGTCGCGGCTACTGACGTTCTGGCAGCTGCGGACAAAGGTGCAGCGGTGATGCAAAGCGTGAGCGAGCACACGATGGCGGCTCTTTGCGCGCATCAGGTTGGCGCTACCGACGTTGCCATGCGCATGACGGCGTCCTACGCCGCGGAGCGCAAACAATTTGGAGTGCCCATTGCGACATTCCAGGCGGTTGGCCATCGTGCGGCTAACTGCTTTATCGATGTCGAGTGCCTGCGCTTGAATACTTATCAGGCGGTGAGTCGCCTGTCCGGCGGACTGGAGGCTACCAATGAAGTGCAGATTGCCAAGATCTGGGCTGGTGATGTGGGGCACCGCGTAAGTTACGCCTCCCAGCATATGCATGGCGGCATGGGTATTGATCGCGATTACCCACTGTGGCGCTATTGCACCTGGATGCGTCACAACGAAATGATGCTGGGCAGTTCTGCGAAAACCCTTCGAGACCTTGGTAAGCGTATTGCAGCTGGCGAGGCTTTTTGTAGCTAGCCACTTTTTCCGTGCAAACAGGACCTTAAAAACCCGGCCCCGCGCCGGGTTTTTTGTGCTCTAAATATGCTACAAAGTCGCAATCATCACGGATTCATAATCGCCTTGCTTGCCGTATGAATCCCGTCTGTGCTTCCATCACAGTTCATTTACTAACCGAGAGAGTTTATGCGAGGTTTCAGCGCGGCATTTTTACGTGGGCTATTCGTTCTGCTGCCGGTGGTGGTGTCAATTCAGCTTGCGGTTTGGATGACGACAACGGTCGAATCCTGGTTGGCGCCTCCCCTGAAGCAGGTTTTGGGCTCGGGTTATGTGCCGGGTATGGCAATTGGACTCATCGTCGTACTAACGGCATTGATTGGCTTGAGTTCGCGCTGGCCAGTGGCTGATTTTTTTTGGGGCATTCCCGGCCGCGTGCTTGAACGCCTGCCGGTACTAAAGCAAGTGTACGGCACGCTCAAAGATGTCATGGAAATTATGAGTGGTGATAAGTTTGCGGACGAGGCCGTGGTAATGGTCGAGTTGCCCAACACTGAGACTCAACTGATTGGCATTGTCACGGTTCGCAACAAGGGCAATGGCAACACGATTGCCAGCGAACTGGATGACGATCATATCGCGGTGTACCTGCCCATGAGCTTTCAGGTAGGTGGCTATACGATTATTGTACCGAAGAAGTACACACGTTCACTCGATCTGAGCCCAGCAGACGCACTGCAGCTGGTATTGAGCGGGGGCGTAGTGTCCGATAGCAAAGAAGAGAGGAGCGCACACGTCTTGCGAAAAAAGACCAAGCAAAACCCCAGCTAGCCCCGGGGGATAAAAAAAGCACCTGAGAAGCTTAAATTCATAAGAAATAGAAGTAGGAGGGCAATGAATGAAGTCCTTAAATGAGCGCTATGGCGAAACCGCGCTGGTTACAGGTGCGTCATCGGGTATCGGCAAGGCTTTCGCTCGTGCTCTGGCAAGCCGGGGGCTTGATTTGGTTCTGGTCGCGCGCCGCGAAGACTTGCTGGAAGAATTGGCTGCGGAACTGCGACGTACCTACAATTGCCGTGCGCGAGTTCGGGTTGCAGATCTGTCCAAAACACACGAAATAGATACGCTATTGGCAGGGCTGGGGGAATTGGAGATCGACCTGCTGATCAGTAATGCCGGCTTTGGCTTGAAAGGCACCTTCGAAGACGATGATCTTGCTAGGCAAATCAGCATGGTTCATACCAATGCCATTGCCCCTCTGGTCCTATGCCACAAGCTTTTGCCTGCGATGAAGGCGCGCGGTCGCGGCGCCATTATCTTTACCGGTTCGATTGAGGGCGAAACAGGCTTTCCCTGGTCTACCAGTTATGCCGCGACCAAAGCCTTTGTTCATCAGTTTGGCGGCGGTCTTTGGGCTGAGTGCCGCGGTACAGGCGTTGACGTTCTGGTATTGGCGCCGGGCTCAACCGATACCGATGCCCCGCGCTTGCAAGGCATTAGCGATGATCAGTTGGTGGGTGTTATGCCGCCCGAACGCGTTGCCGAAGAGGCCCTGGCCCAGCTGGGTAAACGCCCGCTCTGGATACCCGGTTGGCACAACCGGCTTTTCATCCGTTTGTTGCGTATTCTCCCTCGTGGTTTATCCTTGACTCTTGCTGGCGGCGGCATGAAACGTGCTATCGATAACAGTAAGTGATGTTTTTCGAAGAAATTCTGCGTCGCAAAATGCGAAAATTGGCATTTCAATCTTGCATTGCAAAATGCGAACAGAGAAGATTTTCATATGTTTTTGCTCTTTCTCTTCTTTTTAAGTAGTTGATTTAGTTTGATAATGTTTGTTTTTCACGCTTTTTATGGTAGTTGGCGTGCTTTCTGCAAATATCCCTGCGAACGAAACTTTATAGATGCCCGAGATGCACGGGCCGCACCCAAGGGGAAAAATGATGAAAGCACTGATTCCAGTATTAGCGATTGCCTTAACGGCGTGCAGCGAGCTAAGCACGGTACACTACGTCAATAACGTAAATGCTGAATACAACACGACCGCAACGGGCTATCGCGATACCGATGGTGATGGCGTGATGGACTTTAGAGACATGTGTCCTCGCACCCAACCGGGCTTGCGCGTAGCCGGTGATGGCTGCGAAGCGTTTATCACAAGCGCCCACGAACATACCGAGTTGTGCGAATCATTTAATAATACCGTTAGCATGGTCGCAGTCGAGCGCTGCGATTCTAGTAACGATTGTGCTAACTAATCCGGTCCGGGGGATCAGGAACATGAAACAGAATTGGAGAATCGCTGCAATAAGCATCGTAATGTTGCTCGCGCAGGTCACAGCTAACGCAGCGGAGAAGGGTCTTAAATTCGTCGAAACTGCCGATGGTACTCAGTCATCCAAGACGAGAGAATTAGTGCAGTGGACCCACTCTCGGCTTGTCTTTACTAAAGACCTCAAACGAGTAGCTGTTGGTCAGGAAAGCACAATGCAGGTTGAAGTGCTGGATAACAACGAGGTTCTGGCGTTAGCAAAGAACGTTGGTCGCACCAGTATTATGATTTGGTACACAGACGGAACAACTGAGAATTTTCTGTTTAGCGTAATCGAAGATCTGAGTGTTCTGCGCAAAGCACTGCGAGATATTCACCCTGCAGTTAAGATTGAATTGGCGCCAGATCGTGCCGCTCTAGTTCTGCGAGGCAAGGTTCCAACGATTAATTTCCGAATAGCGGCTGAAACGGCTGCTCGTAACTATCTGGATGTCGCGTCTGGCGGGTCTGGTTCCGGTAGAGATATCGTTATGCAGGCTCCGAACTTAGGGTCTGCTATTGAAGATGCAACTTTTCAAATGAAGGCGGCACTTGATCGTTCTTCAGTTCCAAGTCGCGGACGCGGCAAGGGCGCGACAATCATAAATCTTATTCAAGTTGAACAGCTCCCTGAAAGTCTAATTGAAAAGCTTTCAAGCGCTATCGCAACAATGGGAGGCGGAGATGTCAAGATTAGCCGCATCCAGAATGGCGATGTTGAAAATAACACTTCTGATACACTTATTTTGTCTGGCGAAGTTGAGACCCAGGTTGATTTGGTGAGAATTCTGAACATCGCATCGCGCATGTTCGTTGGCGAGGATGCCCAGTTCAGCGGCGACTCTATAAAAGCTATCGCGAACGAGTCTGGTGGCTTAATGTCAGGTGGAAACTTTAGCGGTCGATCAAGTGGCGGGCTCGCAGGTTCCGGCAATTCTTTGGGTGGCTCCGGTGGCCTGAATAACAATATCGAATCCAATATTGGACGATCGAAAATGGTTTCGGTTGCTGGCGGTAGAATCTTGTCGACTATTGAAGTTCGTGATTTGCCACAAGTTCGTGTGTCGGTTCAGATGTACGAGGTAAATCGACGCCGCCTGAAAAACTGGCGCCCTGATCTAACGTTGGTGTCAAAAGGCTATGAGAACGGCGGCACTTTCGGGCTAGCCGGTAGAAGTGAGCGCGGCGCAACCTCTTCAGAGGTTGAAAATGCTCTACAGATTCTTGGCGGTAGCTTAATTAATAACCTCCAACTTGGTGGCAGTAAAGTTGCACTCGACATGTTGTTCGCGCTACTTGAGGAAGAAGGTATTTCGCGCACAGTTTCTCGTCCTACACTGACCGTGTTGGCGGGTGAGTCGGCAGTATTCCGCGCGGGCGGTGAAGTTCCTGTACCCAAGGCTTTCGCATCTTCAGGTCTTTCCGCTGACGACGACGTTGGGGCGAATACCTCAGGTGTATTTAGTGGAACCGAATTCAAGTCTTTCGGTGTAGAACTTGAGGTTCGCGCCATGGTCGGCAAGAACGATCGTATTACCTTGGATATGCGACCGACCATATCGCTGCCTGATACCCAATTAACACAAGAAATCGCCGGAAGTACCGGAAGTAGTTTGAATACTGCAGCGTTTAACGTCCGAACGATCAAAACCTCAGCTCGGCTCGAAGATGGCCAAGCTTTGATCATCGGCGGCCTGGTGAGTCGAGATACCTCCGACAATAAGAGTCATACCCCAGGGTTAAGCAGTGTGCCGCTGTTTGGTAACTTAGCGAAGTCATCAAGTGATAGCGATAGCGACCGAGAACTGATCATTATCGTGACCCCAACAATCATACGAGAAGCTCGCCACGATATTTCTTTGTGGGAGTTTCCTTCAACTTCAGACCTACTGGATTGGGCTGTATCGGTTCCCCAGAAGGAATCAGATAAGCAGCGAGGATCTGCACTATGAAACTTTTAACTGGAGCGCGTACTTTACTGCTCTGCGCGACTGTTGCATTAGGCTCAGGTTGCGCGTCGATGTCGGATCATCGAGATAATAATCTCGAGCCCAACGAGCGTCTGGATCAGTTGCTTGCACTGTATCAAGAGGCTCTGCATGACGGCAGCTCGTGCCACGAAATACACCGCGCCTACAGTGCGGTAAATGATTGTGATCGTATTCAGCGCGAAGTGGAGCGTCTAGCGTTGGAATTTCCCGCTAATGAGCGCATATCGATGACCAATGCGGTTATGCAGTTTGAATCGGGTCGATACGACAAGGCTCAATACACGCTTGATCAGTTATTAAGTCGTCCTGGCCCTCATCCGGAAGCTGCGATTTTACGCAGTAGAATTGCCATGCAAGACGGCAACACTAGTCGCGCACGAGTCATACTGGAGCGAGAAATTCGCCTTTCTCCGGACTATGCTGAGCTTCGAGAAGCACTGGCCGCGGCTTACTATGTAGAGGGCAAGTACAAAGAATCCAGAGCAGCGCTTTCGGCGGCGGGTCGTCTTGGTGCATCAGGTTGGAAGATTGCATATCACGAGGGCTTACTGCGCGAGGCTAAAAAAGATTGGGCTAATGCCTGTCGGTTTTACCTAGTCGCGATTGATCAAAAGCCTGATTTTCGCGAAGCGGTTTCACGCTTAGTTGGGTTGAGCGAGCACGAAGTATGCAGGATGCTTACTGATGGTCGCTAACTGAAGAGCAAATGCTCTAGGAAGCCGTCAACTTTAGGGTTGGCGGTTTTTTTTGGCCTTCACTTTTCTGAGATAACCGAGCGGTAATGCTCTGGCTAATTTCAAACTGGCGGCGGGATTGTACGTTTGCATGGCGGTCGTCGTGCTATGGATCGCTTTATTGCTAAATAAATTCGCAAAATGCGACGCAGCCTTGAAGAAGGTCTTTTTGTGCGTGAGCGTTGAGAGGCTGGTGCCTGGTTGGGTGGGGTGACGTAATTCATCAAGCTGTTGAAATATATAGAAAATAAATTTTATTTTAGCGGTTTCTCAAAGTTGGTACGGCGCCTGCAATAAGTACCAGTGTAAGACAGAGCAAGTGCTGAGAAGGGAAACCCCGCCGCTGTTCTACACAAGCTACTTAGGGCTCGCTGAATAGGGGAGCGATTTTTTAAACCACGTTTTAACTAT
>JBFJTG010000059.1:0-18381 GCA_041625575.1 Litorivivens sp. | reverse complement strand
TACATGCGGTTGTAGTGCTCTCCCTCTTCGCGAACGGCAACCGATCCGGTGATAGCCATATTCCGGTTGCGGGCAGTTTTGCGCAGCCATTGCAGTGTTGGCCCGTCGGCGGGTTCGGCGATTTCTTCGGGCGCCATAGAAAAGCCTGTGGTAAACATTTCCGGCAAGACCACCAGGTCGGCGTTGGAGATGCTATCAATCTGCGCGTCAAAGTAGGCGAGATTGGCGTTTCGGTCTTGCCAGCTTAGCGGCGACTGAATGGCGGCAATTTTCATAGTAGGCTCAACTTTCCGGCGGCATCCTTCAGGGTCTGTTCGCGCTTGGCAAAGCAGAAGCGGATGATCCGGCTATCGGGTGGTGTTTCATAAAACACCGAGAGCGGAATGGCGGCAACGCCGTGTTCGCGCGCCAATGTGGTGCAGAAATCCAGATCGCTTTTGTCGCTGATCGCACTGTAGTCTGCCAGCGCAAAATAGGTGCCGGCGCTGGGGAGAAGAGTAAACCGTGAATCCAGCATCGCCTGGGCGAAATAGTCGCGCTTGCCGCGATAAAAATCACCGAGCGCATGAACCTCCGCACTGTGTTCGTTCAGCATGTCTGCAATAGCATATTGCGCGGGAGTAAAGCTGGTGAAGGTAACGAACTGGTGAACTTTGCGAAATTCCGCGCTGAGCCGAGGTGGCGCAATGCAATAGCCTAATTTCCAGCCGGTGGCGTGAAAGGTTTTGCCGAAAGAGGAAATGACAAAGCTGCGCTCGGCGAGCGCAGGGTAGCGGTGTGCGCTATTGCGGCCCGGTTCGAACACAATGTGTTCGTAGACTTCATCGCTGATCACAAAGAGCTGATGTTTTTCGGCCAGTGCTGCAAGTGCTTGCCAATCGCTATCCGTAAAAACGGTCGCCGTAGGGTTGTGTGGACTGTTGACGATAATCAGGCGCGTTTTGCTGGTGACAGCGTCAGCTATTTGTTGCCAATTCGCTTGGTAGTGGGGCGGTAACAGGCTAATGCGTTTACACCTGCCGCCTGCCAGAGACACGGCTGGTTCGTAGCTGTCATAGGACGGGTCGAGCAGAATAACCTCGTCGCCCGCACGGACCACGCTGTGAATCGCAACAAAAAGTGCCTCGGTCGCACCTGAGCATAGGGTGATTTCCTGCTCCGGGCATACGCTTCTGGCATAGCAGTTCTGTACCAGCGCGGATATGGCTTCGCGTAGCTCGGGAATGCCGTTCATGGGGGCATATTGGTTTTTGCCCCGCAGTGCGTGAGCGTTCAGGCGTTCCAGCAGGTAGGGGTGGGGAGAAAAATCCGGGAAGCCCTGGGATAGATTGATGGCACCGGCCTCAGTCGCCAGTGCGGACATAGTGCTGAAAATTGTGGTGCCGACGTGTGGGAGTTTGCTTTTTAATTTCAAGGGTTTGGCTCGTAAGTTTAGCTGCGGATTGAAGTTTACTACGTTTTCCCTGTGCTTGGCGCGTGTGGCTCAAGGCCGTTGTTTTTAAAGCGGGGACGCAAAATGTGCGCCAGTTCAAATGTGAAAATTGCGGATTTGGCAGCCCGGTATTAGACTTTTAGCTCTCGTCTGGCTTAAGCACTAGATCCAGCTAGCGCAAAGCCCACAACAATAATAGAGGGTATTGCGATGAAGATCGCGCGTCGCCGCTTTCTGGAAGCTGCCTCAGCCGGATTGCTATATGGACATACTGCAAATGCACTGGGATTAAACTTTGGCACCCCCAAAGTTCCAGCGGTATCTGGATTTCTAAGCCAGACCCTCCCCCGGCCAGATTCAACCACCCACCTGTTAAACCGCATAAGTTTTGGTATTACAGAACAGGATATAAGCTTGGCCCGGGCTATGGGTGAGGGCCCTTATCTTGAGTTGCAACTCAACCCCGCGCAAATAGATGACGCATTGCTTGAGGCGGAACTTGCCTATTTTTACGAGGGCCTTCTTTTGCCGGAAAGGGGCCCTATTGCCTGGTACGGTCGCACAGGAAATGCGGCCAGGGATTTACGAGGCGGAACACTTTTGCGTCAGGTAAAAAGCCGCCGACAGCTGTTTGAGGTCATGGTGGATTTTTGGACCAACCATTTCAATATATACGTATACGCCAGTCAAAAGATCTCGAACTACAAGGTCCTGGATGATCGTGATGTAATCCGCGCCAATGCGCTGGGCTACTTCTCTGATATGTTGCACGCGTCGGCACACAGCCCCGCAATGCTTATGTTCCTCGATAACGACCATAATATTTATTCCTCCACGAGTGACCGGATTAATGAGAACTATGCGCGCGAATTGCTGGAGCTTCATACTTTGGGAGCAGATCAAGAGTACGGCGAGGACGACGTTCGTGCGGTAGCCAGATGCTTCAGTGGTTGGGGCCTTAACAGTTCGCTGGCAGAATTTATGTTCCGGGCAAAGCACCACGACAATGAACCGAAAGTGGTTTTGGGTCATATTATCCATAATCCCGACGACGGTTATCGGGATGGGCTTGAGGTGCTTCAACTTCTTGCTGAACGAAGATCTACGGCCCTGTATATAAGCCGGAAGTTGGCGCAACGTTTTATCAGTGATAATCCGCCTGACTCGATCGTCAACACTCTGGCAGATGTCTACCTGCAGAGCTCACCCAAAAAGGGTGATATCAAAGAAATGTTACGAACCTTGTTTGCTTCGTCTGAATTTGCGGAGTCTGCGGATTTAAAGCTTAAAAAGCCGATCAACTATCTCGCTTCTTTACTTCGCACCTTGGAGCCGGAATTGAAGTTTGGTGACCAGGGCTATTGGGGGCAGCTACTTAAGCCGATGGGTGAGATTCCTATGTCCTGGCCGACTCCGGACGGCTACCCCTTGCGATCTCACTATTGGAACAATGCGAATGGTTTGCTGCATAGATGGAATCTGGCATTTCAGTTGGGTGGCGGCGGCGTCAATCGTATGAAGGTGGACACAGACAGTTTTATTGGCAGCGCCCGAAGCGCCGAACAGCTGGTCGATTCGCTGGCTGAGCGAGTGTTGCGGCGAAGTCTCTGGGAGGTCGATAGAAATCTCTTGCTGGACTACGTGGCGGAGGGGGGGGACGCTTCTGCGGAGCTTTCCGATTCGGCACTACGAAACAAAGTCCCGGGTCTGCTCAGCTTGATGCTGGCGTCACCCTACCTGCAGATGCAGTGAGGCTAACGATGAATATGCATAAGCGAGCACTGTTAACGGGCGTCGGTTTGTTTGGGCTATCGGCGATGACGCGAGCATCAGAGTCTGATGCGCAGCCCCGATTTATTCCCAACCAAAATAGAAAACTGGTGTGCGTGTATCTGCGCGGCGGTGCCGATGTCCTCAGCATAGTCGTGCCCAAGGGCGATAAGGATCATGCGACGCGCGCAGCAATGTCATGAGCCATACCGATGACTTGGTAGTTTATTCCGAAGGCGGCAAGGTAGAGGGCTTGCCGGTAGGTGTGGGTATAAAAGATTTCTTCGGACTCCATCCGCAGTTCACGGCCATGCTTGGCAGTGTCGGGGAGGCGGGTGCCTTAAGCGAGACAGCCTTTGTATTACCGGTGGGATCGCACTACGAAGGGCGCTCTCACTTTAGTGGTCAGGCCATTATGGAGACAGGGCGTGCGGGCGTCGATGCAGATACTTTCGGTTGGCTAGGGCGCTGGTTGAATGAAACGCGCAGTAGCGCAAGCGGAAATGCGAGTCTGCGCGCCTTTGCCATTGGTAACAACGCGCCGCACTCGCTCAGTGGTGGTACACCGATGGTCGCCCCGAATATCCGCAGCTTTGGCATTAACTATTATGGGCGCGACGCACTGGGGGATGAGTTGGGCGCGCTGCATGCCGATTCTCCGATGCTGGGCGACACGGCCAGCGGCTTGCTTGCCGCCGACGCGGTCTATGATCAGGCTCCGATTGCGGGTGAGCGGCCGCAGTCGAGTGCCATCGGCAGAGACTTACAGCAAGTCGCCGACCTGATTGTTGCCGGAGTGGGTGAGGTCTATACAGTTGATATGAATAGCTGGGATACCCATGCCAATCAGCTTAGCCAGATCGATACTTTGCTCGGCGAACTGTGTGCCGCCCTGCAATCCTTTTACGAAACAGTCAAGGCGAACGGCCAGCTTGATGAGGTAACGGTCGTTGTCATGTCTGAATTCGGGCGGCGAATTCAGGATAACGGTTCGGGTACCGATCACGGCACGGGCGGCATGATTATGGTGATGGGCGGCGGCGTAAAGGGCGGGATTTACGGCGAGTGGCCGGGCCTTATTCCTGCGCCCGGCAAGCGCGATGTCTTCGGGCGCGAATATCGCGGCGATTTGCTGCCTACCATCGACTATCGACAGGTGCTGTGCAGCATATTAGAAAGGCGAATGAGTCCGAATGTGGATATGCGGCGTATTTTCCCAGAATACGATTATACTGGGTCACTGGAAATATTCGGGTAGCTTTCCCTCGGGGAGTTCTTCCCGGATGTGTTGATTTCTCCCGCCGCGAGCGGGAGAACTGTCTATCGAGAATCACTTGCCTCCTTTTCGATTATTGTTGACGGCGATCGCCGCTGTCGTTGCGATGTCCTTCGTGCCCGTACTGGTCAAGTCCACGGCGGCCAATGAGGTCACGATTGGTATTGCCCGTCTCGCCATTGCTGTTTTTGTTATAACGCCACTGCTGCTTGTTCCTGCTTTCGCGGGTAATTCCCTGCGGGCGCTTTCGCGCGCGCAGTGGTGGCGCATGGTAGGCGTGGGTGCTGTGTTTGCTGTGCACTGGCTGACCTACTTTGCCAGCATCAAGCTGGCGACGCCGGTTATCGCCTCGGCGGCAATCGCCACCTATGGTGTGCAGTATCTGTTGCTGGCATGGTGGTTTAAGGGTGAGCGCCTAGGCGGGTTGGAATGTCTGGCTATGGCCCTGTGTCTGGCGGGTTGCGCGGTCATGGTGCCGGCCTTCACCCTGTCCAATTCGGTTAGTTTGGGCATTGTCGTCGGTGTGTTCAGCGGCTTCCTCTATGCCTGTTTGCCTTTGATGCACCAGGGTCTGCGCGAAGTTTCGACCCTGCAGCGTGCCTGGGGTCAATTCACTTTTGCCTTGCTCTGCTTCCTGCCCCTTTGGCCGCTCAGCAACTGGAACCTGCAAGCAGCCGACGGCTGGCAACTAATAAGTTTGGGCCTGCTGTGTACTGTGGTAGCCCACGGGCTTTGGGTAAAGGCGAGCACGGAGCTGCCTGCAGTGTTTACCAGTGTTATCTACTACCTCTATATACCGCTGGCGATGATGTCCAGCGCCTTCTTTCTGGGCGAAGAGCTCAGCCCTGAAAAGCTACTGGGCGCGAGCATGATTATCTTTTCCAGTACCGCTGTGACGCTCTATCGTTGGCAGCGCGTATAGCGTTCAGGTCCCCTTTGCCTTCACTACCGTTTCCGGTATGGGAAAGTTCCGATAACTTATGTCATAGTTAGCAGCTGCCCCCACTTGGAGCATTGGCTTTCCGCTTGTTCTCCAGCAGGCGATGTAGCGAGCAAAAACGTACCGGATTCAATAAGAGGAAAAAACCCATGCCAGCACCGATGATGCATAGTCCCTTACTAATTTCGAGCTTGATGGAGTTTGGTGTTGTTAGCCACCCAAATGCGGAGATAGTTAGCCGTAAGGTTGAAGACGGTTCCATACATCGCACGACCCAGGGTGAGGCGGCCAGACGGACTAAGCAACTTGCCAATGCACTATTGAATTGGGGGGTTAAGCCCGGCGATCGCATTGCGACGCTTGCCTGGAATACCTGGCGTCATTACGAAGGCTACTACGCGATTACCGGTATTGGCGCAGTGTGCCACACAATAAATCCGCGCCTGTTCCCGGAGCAGTTAGAGTACATTTTTAATCACGCTGAAGATCGCATGGTCTTTGTCGATGTGAATCTGATACCGCTGCTGGAAAATCTGGACGGAAAGTTACCGCATTTGCAGGCAATTGTGGTGATGACCGATGCGGAGCATATGCCCGATAGCAAATTGCAGAACCTTGTCTGTTATGAAGATTTTATCGGCGTGCACCGTGACGAGTTCGAGTGGCCGACGTTTAGCGAAGAAACCGAATGCTCTCTGTGTTACACCTCCGGTACCACCGGCAACCCCAAGGGGGTTATGTATACCCACCGCTCCACGGTACTGCACGCCATGGGTAGCCTGCACCAGCAGGTACTGGATATCAGTCAGGATTCAATCATTTTGCCCGTTGTGCCCATGTTTCATGTTAACTGCTGGGGCCTTCCCTATGCGGTAACGATTACCGGTGCCAAGCTGGTGTTCCCGGGTGCGGCGATGGACGGCGCCAGTTTGTGGGAACTTATTGATAGCGAGAAACCGACCTGTCTCGCCGGTGTGCCTACCGTTTGGCTGGGTCTTTTGAATCATTTGGACAGTATTAATAAAACACTCGACAGTGTGGAAAAAGTGGTGGTGGGCGGTTCTGCCGCGCCGTTGTCAATGATTCGCGCCTTTGATGAAAAACACGGTGCCTTCCTCCTCCATGCCTGGGGCATGACCGAGATGTCACCCATAGGTACCGTTAATGCGCCTAATAAGCGATTGATGGCATTGCCCGCCGAGCAGCGTTACGAAATCCAGCGCAAGCAGGGTAAGGCGGTATTTGGTGTGGAAATGAAAATCATCAATGACGAGGGAGAAGAATTGCCCCGCGATGGCAAAGCCTATGGTCGTTTGATGGTGCGTGGCCCGTGGATTATTAACAGCTACTATAAAGCAGAGGATGTCGCGACCGAAGACGGCTGGTTTGATACCGGCGATGTAGCCAATATCGATCCGGACAACTACATGCAAATCGTTGATCGCAGTAAAGACGTGATTAAGTCCGGCGGTGAATGGATTAGCTCTATCGATCTCGAAAACGTAGCTGTGGGGCACCCGGCCGTTGCCGAAGCCTGCGTGATTGGGGTTCCCCATGAAAAATGGCAGGAACGCCCGCTCTTGTTAGTTGTGTTGAAAGATGGCGCCAAGGCAACGCGAGAAGATATTCTGGCGTTCCTTGAGCCGCAGCTTGCAAAATTCTGGCTGCCCGACGATATTTTATTTCGCGATGACTTGCCGCACACGGCAACCGGAAAACTCCTGAAAGTGCCTCTGCGCGAAGAATATGCTTCCCACTATCTCAAATAGCATAGTGGGGAGGGTGCAAGCGTGAGTGACTGCCGCAGTAACATTGTGCTTATCGGCATGCCCGGGGCTGGTAAAAGCACAATTGGAATTCTGCTGGCCAAAACATTGACCAAAGATTTTGTTGATACCGATGTGCTGATTCAGCGCCAGGTCGGCTCAAGCTTGCAAGACATTGTTGACACCCAGGGCTACGAAGCCTTGCGAGCTGTCGAACGTCAAGTTCTGCTGGAGCTGCAATGTGAGCAAACCGTGATCGCCACCGGCGGTAGCGCGGTCTATGCGCAGGACGCCATGCAGATGCTAAAGCAATCCGGACTAGTCGTTTTTATTGATGTTCCGCTGCAAGAGCTGCGTGAGCGCATACATAATATGGACAGCCGCGGTATCGCGAAAAAGCCCGGACAAGATTTTGATGCACTTTTTCAGGAGCGTTGGATTTTATACAAGGAATTCGCCGATTTCAGGATCAGTGCGGGCTCGCATTCCCAGGAATCCGTTTTGGCGCTAGTCGTTGATGCGCTGCAAGCAAAGTCGAAGTAGAGCGCTATGGCAGCAGACGAAAAAATGCAAATTTACAGCAGTTATGTACTGACCTATAAGTGTCCGGACCAGCTCGGCATTCTGGCTCGTGTTGCTAATCTTTTGTATCAGCGCGGAGCTTTTATAACAGAGGTGGCTCAGTATTCTGATCCCTACACCCACTGCTTTTTTTCGCGGATGGTATTTGATGACCGTAGCCTGGCCTGCGATATCACCGCTTTCAGGGCGGAGCTGGATGCTCTGGCTAGCTCCCTGACCATGGAGTATCACCTGCGGCCCTTGCGTCAAAAACAACGGGTTCTGCTTGCGGTCTCCAAAGAAGATCACTGCCTTAATGTGCTGCTAACAAAGTGGCGCTCGGGTGCGCTGCCGGCCGATATTGTTGGCGTTTTTTCCAATCACGATGATTGTCGGGGCTTGGTGGAGTGGTATGGTATTCCCTATCACTATCTTCCACTTACCCCCGCAAGCAAACCGCAGCAGGAAAGGCAGATTCTCGCTTTGATGAAAAGCGAGCGCGTCGATCTCCTTGTGCTGGCAAGGTACATGCAAATACTGTCCGACGAGTTGTGTGCCGAGCTAGAGGGTAGGGCTATTAATATCCACCATTCCTTCCTGCCCAGCTTTAAAGGTGCGCGCCCATACCATCAGGCCCATAGTCGGGGTGTGAAAATTGTAGGCGCCACCGCGCATTATGTAACCGCGGCCCTCGATGAGGGGCCGATTATTGTGCAAGACGTGAAGCCGGTTAATCATACCTTTACCATCGAGCAGCTTGTCCATCTTGGGCACGATATTGAGGCAACGGCACTTTCCCATGCGGTGAGGCTGCACTGTGAGGACAGAGTGGTATTGAACGGCGATAAGACGGTTATTCTTCAATGAAGGTCTTCTATCTTATGTTTCAAACGCGCTTACGATTTACTTTTTTACTCTCAAGAGCAATGGTTTAAGTATGCTTCAAGGGATTCACCACGCCGCGATTATTTGTTCGGATTACGAGCGCTCTAAACATTTCTATTTATCTGTATTGGGGTTGAAGCTAGTTGCCGAGAATTATCGTGCGGAAAGGAACTCTTACAAACTGGATTTGGGGCTGCCGGACGGAAGTCAAATCGAATTATTTTCCATGCCGGGCAGCCCGCCCAGGCTTAGTTATCCGGAGGCGCAAGGCCTAAGACATTTGGCGTTTAGGGTGGTTTCTATAGACAAGGCCATTGCGCAACTCAGGGCTGGCGGTGTTGAGGTGGAAGCCGTTCGTGTTGATGAATATACAGGCAAAAAGTTTACCTTCTTTAGTGATCCGGACAATCTTCCCCTTGAGCTTTATGAGGTATAAGCCCGCGATGAGTTTAAGTGACGCGAATTCGGGCTTGTATTGTCCCAAGCTGATGACATCGCCGGCATAACCGAACTCAGCTGCGGAAATAATTGTGTCAGTTAAAGATACCCCCGCTCAGCATTATCCAGGCAATACCGTTGCGTTGCGGTGGGACGTCTTTTGCCACGTCGTTGACAATTTTGGCGACGTCGGCATTTGTTGGCGCCTCTCTCGCCAGTTGGTGGCTGAGCAAAAGCAGCAAGTTCGCCTATGGGTAGATGATCTATCGGCTTTGGTGATCTTGCTGCCACAGGCCGATATCGCCTCTACCAAGCAGATTGTTGATGGTGTTGAAATATGTCGGTGGTTGCCCGAGTGGCCATTGGAGCCGGTTGCCGACGTTGTTGTTGAGGCTTTTGGCTGCACAATTCCGCCAGACTACCTTGCGGCCATGGCTGCCAGTGCGCGACCCATTGTTTGGCTCAATCTCGAGTATTTAAGCGCCGAGGGCTGGGTGGAGGACTATCACGGTTTACCGTCAATGCTGTCGGGTGGATTAAAGAAATACTTTTTCTTTCCGGGTTTTAGCGATAAAACCGGCGGCCTGCTGCGGGAGGCGGACCTCATACAGCGCCGCGATCGGTTTCAGGGAAGCCGTTCGGCGCAAGCAGAATTTTTGCGTGCCCGTAGTGTTGTCCCGGCGCCCGATGCGATAATTATTTCCCTGTTTAGCTACGAAAACCCGCGGCTGGGTGCCTGGCTTAGTGCGCTTGGTCGCAATAACCGGCGCGTTTGTTTGTTGGTCCCGCAGGGGCGTATTCTTAGCGAGCTACAAAGCTGGCTTGGGGTCGATACGCTGGTCGCCGGTGACCATCACCGGCGCAATGCACTCGACATCCACATTCTTCCTTTCTCCTCTCAGGATGACTATGACCGCCTGCTCTGGTGCTGCGATTTTAATGTTGTTCGCGGGGAAGATTCCTTTGTTCGCGCCCAGTGGGCGGGGCGCCCCATGCTTTGGCATATATACCCCCAGAAGGGAGGCGGCCATCTGCCCAAGCTGGACGCTTTTCTGGACCTTTATACACAAAGCCTGCCCCCCGCTGCCAGGGCATCCCTTCGGCGGTTTTGGCTGGACTGGAATATCGGTGCTGAACCCGGCGCGAGCTGGGGGGAGTTGCAAGACTTATGGCCGGATATCGAGGAGGGGGCCAAGGGGTGGTGCCGGCGGCAGTTGGACATTGAAAATATTTCCAAACAGATAGTGACCTTTGCTCAGGAAGGGCGAATAATCGCGGCCGCCGATTTGGCTTAATTGTCTGCTTCCGGAGGACAACATGAAAACTGCTCAGGATATTAAACCAAACAACGTTGTTCTTATTGATGGCAGCCCCTGGATAGTCCAGAAGGCGGACTACACCAAGTCTGGTCGCAACAGTGCCATTATGAAGATGAAGTTGAAGAATCTGATCACAGGCTCTTCAACCGAAACCGTTTACAAGTTTGACGACAAGGTCGAACTTGTCTTTCTGGACAAGATCGACACCACCTTTTCCTATAAGGCTGACGACATCTACGTTTTTATGGATGAAGAGTACAATCAATACGAGCTGCGCGAGGAAGACCTGGAAGCCGTTCTCCCCTTTATTGTTGATGGCATGACTGACATTTGTAATGCGGTATTCTTTGAAGGCAAAGTGATTTCCGTAGACCTGCCAATCACGATTGTTCGGCAGATTGATTACACGGAAGATGCCGCCCGCGGTGACACCAGTGGCAAGGTTATGAAAATTGCCAAGCTGGCCAACGGTACCGAGATCAAGGTCCCGGATTTTTGTAACACGGGAGACTGGATTGAAATCGATTCGCGCACGGCAGAGTACAAGTGTCGCACCAAAGCTCCAGCTTGATTCTAGTTAACTGGTGACCCTAAGTATTAATAAAAAGCCCCGCACTGCGGGGTTTTTTATAGCGCGGAATTTTTTCACTCTTGAGGGTAACCCCGCTTCAGGCTAAGTCCCATTGGCTCCTGTGTGTGACATGGGTCTACTCTCAAAGTCCAGCGTAAGGGATGCGACGCATCTATCGCATCAGTTTATCGTGGTTATTGCTTATTGGTGGCCCGTGCGTTCTCGACTAGGCTTTGTTCGGGAACCTGGTTTTGTTTGTACCAGAGAACGCAGGCTAGCTATTTCCACAGTCTGCACGACATATCCTAAGACGCGACACACAGGTCGCAATAACGCGAGAGAACGACGTGGAGTGGGCTTAGTCGTTGAGAGCCGGGGGCGTTGTCCGCAGAAAAGCATGGAGTGAGCTTTTAGCATGACATTACAAGCGAGTGGGCGGCTGAGGCTGCTGGGTTTTGCCGCCGCAATGGCGCTTTTTTCTGCGACCCTACCGGCGCAATCAGAATCTCTCACATTGCAAGACTACGTCTCAGACAGCATTAGCTCCCATCCCAAAGTACTCGAACATGTGTATGTTTTTCGTCAGGCGGAACAGGACCAGACGATCGCAAAGAGCGATTGGTTGCCTAGTCTTGACCTTACCGCTACCAGTAGTCGCTCCGACGGTGAATCGCCTACGGTTCAGGGTTCCCAGGGGATTCAGAAAAATGACTATGATAGTCAGTGGGCGGAGCTGGCCTTAACCCAGAATTTATTCAACGGCTTTGATACGCAGAATAATACGCGCAAAACACAGGCACGCATGCATGCTGCCCTTTATAGGCTCTATGACACGGCAGACAATATTGGGCTCGAAGCAGTAAAAGTTTATCTCAATGTGGTGAAACATAAGCGTTTGCTGGATTTGGCAAGAAACAATGTCGTTTCGCACGAAGAAACTCTCGTAAAAATCAGCCGCCGTGGCAAATCGGGTGTTGGCCGTCGCTCGCAGCTTGAGCAAGCTGAGGCTCGTCTCGCGAGGGCCAATGCGGGTTACGCTGCGCAGCAAAATAATCTGCAGGATGCCCTGACCGAAGCGCACCAAATGCTTGGTCGATATGTGGATCCCGCGACACTGGTAGAGCCGGCGCTGCCTGAGCGTCCGGATTTGAATCTGGACGCGCTTATTGACCTCGCACTGCAGCAGCATCCGGCCTTGCGAGTGGCGCAGGAGAACATTGAACAGGCGCAGTACGACCGGAAGCGCGCCAAGAGCCGCTATTATCCCAAGCTGGATCTTCGCCTGTCGCAGGAGGTTGGTGAAGATCTGAATGGAATTCCCGGTGATACCGACGAAACTACCATAGCGCTAACACTGACCTATAACTTCTTTAACGGCGGCGCGGATCGTGCCGAAAATCGAAAGCGCATTAGCGCCGTGCATGAGCAACAGCAATTTGCTGCGGGTGTGCGTCGACAAACGATTAATGCCTTGCGCTTGGCATGGGCGGGTGACGACTCTCTCGGTCTGCAACTCAAGTATCTGGAGCAGTACGTTGTTCAATCCAGAAAAACGATGGTGTCCTATCAGGAAGAATTTCGGATTGGGCAGCGCGATCTGATAGATCTCTTGGATGCCAAAAATGAACTCAATAGTGCGGAAAATAGTTACATACAAAGCTATTTTGACGCGGTCGTCGCCCGGTATCGAATTTTGGAAGCTACCGGTCAGTTGTTTCAGGGCCTGGGTTTAACGCCTATTGTTGAAGAGAACAACCTGCGTATTGCGAAGATCAAGGCGCATGGGAAAGATAAACTGCCCTTGGATTGGGATAGGGATGTCGATAGAGAGCGGGATAATTCTGATCACTGTGATAATAGTCTGGCAGGGAGCGCCGTGAATGAGTATGGCTGCCTAGGGGAGAAAAAAGCCTCTAATAATAGTAAGCCGGTCGCGAATGCTGATGCTTTTGAGTTAAACCAGAACGGCATCATTACCATTCCGCAAGAGGCTCTACTTGCAAATGATGTGGACGCAGATGGTGACACGCTCGCAATCAAAGCCTTTACCCAACCGAAAAACGGAATGGTTGAGAGAAATGATAAAGGCGCGCTCGTGTATCGCGCTGCGGAAGGGTTTGTCGGATCGGATTCCTTTTCATATATCGTTTCGGATTCAAAAGACAATGCGAGGGGCATGATCACGCTGAACGTCATTGAGAATACCGAAATTGATTTCGACAAGGTGTACTACGTGCGCTATGTCTTTGCCAAGACGGACCTTACGGAGTTTTCCGGCTCGATGGCAAACAAGATTATTCTCGCCTTAAAATCGTATCCGAAAGTATCGGTGAGTATTGATGCCTATACAGACAGTGTCGGTTCAGACGCCTTTAATATGGAGCTTTCCAGGAAGCGGGCAAAGGCGACGAAAGACGCGCTGGTTAAAGCGGGAATCGCCGCTAGTCGAATCACAGTTTCCGGAGGAGGAGAAGGTAACCCTTTGGCAGACAACTCCTCGAAAGAAGGGCGGGCGATTAACCGTCGCGGTGAATTTCGATTTAGCCGCACTGCTCCCTAGCTTGAGCTGTAGCCTGTGTGGAGGATTTGTTGGAGTGCTGCACCATTAAAAGCGGCGCTCTAAATCTCAGTGGCCGATTTGTTTGCCGGCTGCGGCGCCCGCAAGCATGCTCTGCACTACCATTGTTCTCCTATTTTCGTTTCTTAATTACCCAGTCATCTTATACGAAAGTCTCTTAGTTGCTTCGTGCGATCCTTGTTCAATAGCGATGGTTTTTTAATGCCTATTCCTTCCGGCGATTTTTGATTAGCGACATAGTTTAAGTGTTATAGGTGTTTCTACTTAGCACCCTGGTACAATATCTTTTTCTCGTGTGCTTGCTATTGTTAGATTAAGCATATTGAGGATGGCGTCATGCAAGGCACTCAAATAGGTTATATATCACAGGTTTCGGGTTCTGCGTTAGTCAAGGACCCTGGTGGTGTAACCCGGGCGGTCAATGTTGGCGACCACGTGCGTGAAGGTGACTTGCTTGTCACCGAGGCGAACTCTTCTGTTGTCGTTGCTTTTTTCAACGGTGAATTACTTCACGTCGATGCCGAGGCAAGCATCCTTCTCGATGAGTCGGTGAGTGTCGAGGGTGGTGCATATAGCGATAGTGAAGTCGATCAGGTTGCTGCCTTGCAACAGGCTATTCTTGCAGGACTTGATCTTACCGAGATTGAGCCCACCGCTGCGGGTGTGGAAGCTGCGGCGGCAAGTGATTCTATAAACTCCTCGATTTCGTACGAACGTATTGGTAATGAAGGTCTCGTCGATTCCAGATTGATTGGTTTGGGCGGGGATGGCGATGCCGGCGTTATTGGCAGTATCCCCGGTCCGGGGGCAACTAATTTCGGCGGTTTGATCCCGGATGATACTAACTCGCCTGTATCAGTTGGATTGCAATTAAACGCAATAGCGCTTGACGACATCATTAATGCCATCGAAGCACTGAGCGCTCTCGTTATCAGCGGCACTGTCAGTGGCGCTGCCGGCAGTGGTGATCCTGTTAGTGTAACAATTGGTGGCGTCACCTACAGCACGGCAGTGAACACCGACAACACAACGTTTAATGTGACGGTTCCGGCTTCTGCCGTCGGGGCACTGAGTGATGGCAATGTGAGCGCGTCAATAAGTGGTATTGATGCGGCGGGCAATCCCTATTCCGCTACTACCAGCCGCGCATACACGTTAGATGGCAGCGCGAGTGCGCTTGTGTCTCTGGGGGCCGTTGCCGGCGATGACATTATCAATGCAGTTGAATCCGGCAATCCTCTGGTGATTAGCGGCAGCGTGAGTGGCGATGCCGCTAGCGGTGATGCAGTCGTTGTCACTATCGGTGGTGTTGACTACAACACAACCGTCAATGCCGATAATACGACCTTCAGCGTGACGATTCCTGCTGCAGCGGTTGGTGGATTAGCCGATGGCAATGCGGCGGTCGTGGTCAGTGGGAGTGACGTTGCTGGCAACCCCTTTGAAGCCAACAGCACGCGGGCTTACACCGTCGATACTGGCGCAAGCGCAACCATCGGCTTAGATGCGATTGCGGCTGATGACATTATCAATGCAGTTGAATCCGGCAATCCTCTGGTGCTCGGCGGCACAGTGAGTGGCGATGCCGCCAGCGGTGATGCAGTCGTTGTCACCATCGGTGGTGTTGACTACAACACAACCGTCAATGCAGACAACACGACCTTCAGTGTGACGGTTCCTGCAGCAGCGGTTGGTGGATTAGCCGATGGCAATGCAATGGCTTCGGTCAGCGGCAGTGACGTCGCGGGCAATCCTTTTGATGCGAATACCACACGATCTTACACCGTCGATACTAGTGCAAGCGCAACCATCGGCCTGGATGCAATTGCAGCTGATGACATTATCAATGCAGTGGAAGCAGGCAATCCTCTGGTGATCAGCGGCAGCGTGAGTGGCGATGCCGCTAGCGGTGATGCGGTTGTTGTCACTATCGGTGGTGTTGACTACAACACGACCGTCAATGCCGATAACACGACCTTCAGTGTGACGGTTCCTGCAGCAGCCGTCGGATTATTGACTGACGGCAATGCGATGGCTTCGGTCAGCGGCAGTGATGTGGCGGGCAATCCTTTTGATGCGAATACCACGCGGGCTTACACAGTGGACATCAGTGCGAGTGCGACAATTACTGTTGATAATATTACGGCTGATGATGTTGTCACGCCCGCCGAGGCAGGCGGTGTTATCGCTGTAACAGGTACAGTTGGCGGAGACGCCACCTTGGGAGACATTGTTTCATTCACGATCAATGGGAATGCCTACACAACGGCGGTACTGCCAGGCAATACATTCTCGGTTAACGTTCTTGGTGAAGACCTCGCGGCGCAAACAAGTTTTGTCGCAACGGTCACCGGTTCCGATGATGCCGGGAACCCATTTACCGCAAGCACCACGTCTATACATCAGGTGCCACCCGTTTTGGATCTTGATGGCGATAGCGCCGGTACGGGCTATGTCACCAGCTTTACCGAAGGCACTTATGCCGTATCAGTAGCCGATAGTGATATGACGATCACTGACGTCGACAGCGCCAACATACAGGGTGCAACGATCACGCTGAATAATGCCGAGGCGGGCGACTTGTTGATTGTGGGTTCATTGCCGGCAGGGATTTCTACTTCTGCCTACGACCCCAATACAGGTGTTCTGTCTTTGAGTGGTTCGGCGAGCCTTGAGGATTATCAGTTAGCCATAAGAGCAGTGCAGTATGAAAATGATGGTACTGTGTCTGGCGCCACCCGAAGTATTGATGTGGTGGTGACCGATGGCCAACACGTCAGCAACCTTGCAACCACGCAAGTTAATGTCACTACGATTCCGACCGTTTCTATTGATGATGTCTTGGTTAGAGAGCCTTCGTCAGGCACAGTAACCATGACCTTTACCGTGTCGCTCGACGAAGCCTTGGCTACTGACCTGACCTTTGATTTTAACACTGTAGATGTTACGGCGACCTCTGGTGCAGATTACCAGGGAATTGCAGTTACGCAGGGTGTGATTGCAGCTGGTGCTAAAGAAACGACAATTAGCATTACTGTGAATAGTGATAGCAACATCTATGAAGGTGATGAAACCTTTACCGTCGATCTGAGTAACTTCAATCAGACGGTGAATTTCACAACATCTGCTAACACTACTGTGAACGGTATTCAGGGTATCGGAACTATCGGCGCAAACGCCGGTGCCCCGGATGCGGTCGATGATGCTTATCTGACTGCCGAGAATACGCCACTGCTTATTAGTGATCTTCTGCAAAACGACACGCTGGTTGATAACGCTCAGATCACGGCCTTCACTCAGCCTGGCAGTGGTTTAGTGAGCGATAATGGCGACGGTACCTTTACCTACACTCCGACAGCTGGGTTTGTCGGAACCGATCAATTCACTTATACCCTGACGGATTCAGACGGCGAGACCGACACAGCCATCGTTAGTGTGGCGGTTGGTTCAAATTCAGCGGCTCTGCCAGTGGTCAGTAACGTACCCGATATCTCCTACACCGAGAATGATTCGGCAACGCATATACTGTCCGGCATCAATATTACAGATGCTGACAGCAATGGCTTGTCATCCGTTGTGGTCAGGGTCAGCGGCTATATTCCTACACAGGATACCTTGGCGTTTGTCACCGCAGGCACTGGTATTGCGATAGCGAGTTCAGTGCTTGGCAATGAGTGGACCGCAACCCTGACCGGTGGCGGCGATATTAATGAATATCTAAGTGTTCTCGAAACGCTGACCTATCAGAATGGATCGGACAACCCCAGCTCGGCGCCGCGAACGATTACCGTTGAAGCCTACGATCAGGATTTTCATAATCTGTTTGGATCCGATGAGGGTGTTATCGCTATCAAGCCGGTCAATGATGCGCCGGACGCCTTTGACAATGTTGTCTATGTCTTGGATGGCAGCAGCGACAATGCGCTCAATATTGTGCCGCCCACTGATCCCGATGCGGATGATGATTTACTGCTCATTACCGTCACAGGCATTCCAAGCGCCCTAGGGGCAGTAACGCTCGCAGATGGCAGTCCGGTTGTAGCGGGTGACACTTTATCGATTGCACAATTGTCGAGTCTTGAATTTGATGCGGGCGCTCTATCGGGTAGTGGCGCGCTGACTTACGATGTCTTTGATGGCGAACTCACCACGTCTGCCAGCACCACGATCTATGTCGGCGAAACGAATGGGGATACAGGAACAGTCTTTGAAAGTGCGCTACCGAATGGCACGGGCGAAGGCAGTTCAGTATTGACCGGAAATCTGCTGTCTAATGACGTTGTATCTACTCCGACGACAACGATTGATGCGGTTAATGGTGTTGCCCCGGTGGCGGGCATCATAACAATTGTGACCGCCCTCGGGACCTTGACTGTCTATGCCGATAGCAGTCAAGGTCACATCGCAGGCGATTATAAATATCAGCTCAATAACCCTGATGGCAGTAGTAATGATGCAAGCGAGGCATTCACCTATAGCTTCACAGAAGGCGGTAAGTCTTTTGCTGAAACGCTAACGGTGACAGTAGCTGACGATGCGCCCATAGCACGCGACGTTCTCGCTGAGGTGTCTGAATCAAGCGAGCAAATCTTCAATGTGATTATCACTTTGGATACTTCGGGTAGTATGAATTGGTCCTTGTACAACGACAGTGCGCCTCCTGCGGGAGAGCCGACGCGCCTGGATGTCTCCAAGGATGCACTCGAGACTCTGGCCTCTGAGTTCTTTAATCAATCGTCACAAGTTACCATCACCTTGATGACCTTCGCAGGTAGTCCGTCGCTAGTGGGTACCTATACAAGCCTGACCGATATCGAGGCCGCGATTGGCGGGCTGACCGCCGGC
>JBFJTG010000058.1:0-18660 GCA_041625575.1 Litorivivens sp. | reverse complement strand
TTCCGAGGTGCGCTCACGTACCTGCTCCTCCAGCGCTTCAGATAATTGTTCCAGCTCCTGCGCCTGCGCGGCATTGCGATCTGCTTCCGCACGCAGTTGCACGTTGAGCAAGGTTAATTCGCCGGTCCCCGGTATAGCTAACGCCTTGGGGATCAGAGGCCAAACGAGAATCGCTGTACCCACCGAGGCCAGAGCTGTTATCGCCTTGATGGAGCCGCTCAACCAGTAGGCCCCATACCAGACATTGTAAATATTGACGAGATGAGTTGTACCGCAGGCAAAAATAAACACCGCAAACAATACAAACATGTAGTTGAACTTGAGGTCCTCACGCTTTTTAACCAAATACATGAGAGCCAGCGGGATTGTGAAGTAAGACAGCACGATCAGCAGGTCGCTGACGACGTGCAGTGATACCAGACGATCATCCCAGAGATAACAATGCCCGTGAGGCGGCATCTTATCGCCAAAAAATGTCTCAAGTGCATCCTTCATCGAAGCAATACCTTTTTAAAAATCCTAGAGTTACGGACAATATTAGTGAAAATTCCGCACGGCGATTGCCCGGCTCGCCGCCAGCCCGAAACTACAATCCTCGCGGCCGGGATGCTCCGGTTGTTTAAGGGGGCCCGGATAAAAACAGTGTACAAAAAAGAGTAATGTGCCGCGAAAAGATCTCACGCGAAACTTGCAGAGCCGGTACACCGGTACATACACGAGGGGAGAAGCATGAGTTCTATGGACAAGCAAGGTGGGAAAGCTAGCAGAAGGCGGCGGGGCCAACTGCCATGATTTTACGCGCTCGCGGCATGCGTCGGGGGATCCAGATAGCTGCAGACGTCCGAAATCGCCTGCATAAAATCCTTAAAATTTTCCGGCTTCGTGATGTAGTCCGTTCCACCGAGCTCGTAAGATTCGTTAATGTCCTGTTCTCGCGACGAGGTCGTCAGCATAACTACCGGGACATCGGAGTACTCCGGCAGAGAACGCAATAATTTCAGCGCCTGCTTGCCATCGAGGCGACGCATATTGATGTCCAGAAGAATTAAGTCCGGATCGGGATATAGCACCGAATCCTTAAAGGGGACTTTGCGCTGGATATAATTGACCAGCTCTTCGCCGTCTATCAATTCAATTAACTTGACATCACGACGCGTCCGCTCAAACGCTCGGCGAATCACCAGCCGGTCTCCGCTGGAGTCATCGACGATCAATACCGTTTGTTTACTCATTTCGATACTCCAATTACTTGCACACTGACACCGCTATTCCGGCTTGTTGTTCCCGCTAACAACTGAAATACTCCTTCCAAGCGCCGCAACACGGGGAATCCGCAAGGGCCATGGCCAGCCAGGCTAAATCACGCAAGCCATAGGCTCACCAGCACACACCCACAGTAGCGGGAAGCGAACGCTATTGCCCTACGTAATTACCACTAGCCTTTTACCGTCAATAATGTGGCTAAGCCCTTGTAATAAAAAGGATAGAACGATGAAAGTGTTGGTCACTGGTGCCACCGGTTTCACGGGTTCGCACACTGTCGCCGCCCTCACTCGACAAGGTATTGAGGTACGGGCACTGGTACGAAATCGCAACAAGTTAGCGCACGTTATGGCCGCCCACGCCTGCCCAGCGCCCCACTGTATAGAGGGAGATATTGCGGATCCCGATGCGATCGACCGGGCGCTAAGTGGCTGCGATGCACTAATTCACACGGCGGCCTTTGTCTCCACCAGCGACAAGGACAGAGAGCAGGTTTTTAGAACGAATGTCGAGGGGAGCCGGCTGGTGATTGGCGCTGCCGCCGCAAAGGGCTTAAAGCGCATCATTCATGTCTCCAGCACAGCGGCAATTTATCAGGCCGGGGCCAGCTCGCTGACGGGCCAGGAAGAACCCGCAAGCCCAAAAACCAGCTATGGGCAATCCAAGGCCGAGGCCGAACGCGAAGTGCGCAAATTGCAGGCCGAGCTCGCAAGCAAACGCAGCAATGACGACGATCCGACCATTAGCATTGTTTACCCCGCATCAATCGTCGGCCCGCTGGACCCCGGCCTGTCGGAACCCCATGAAGGCATTCGTATTTTCCTCCAGAATACCGGTGTGCTCACCAGCTCAGGTTTGCAAATGGTTGACGTGCGCGATCTTGCGGCCGCAATGGCGCTCTTGCTGCACGCCAGCCCCTGCCCTGAAAGAGTCACGCTGGGCGGCAATTTTGTGCCCTGGGCAGATTTGATTGACCAATTGGAACAGCTGACGGGAAGGCGATTGCGGAAGTTACCCGTGCCCGGCCCGCTACTTCGGGCGGTTGGACGACTGGGTGATGTGTATTCGAGCATCAGTGGCAAGGCAACGCCCATCAATACCGAAGGCATGCTCTATGCAACGCGCTGGATTCCCACCGACGACAGCGTGATTCGAACATTGGGGCTAGCCTTCAGACCGAGCGAAGCGACACTGCGCGATACCCTGATCTCGCTCGTACAGAGCGCCGTACTGAGCGCGAAGGATATCGGCAAGCTCGCCGCTCAAGCCTGAGCAGGTGCGCGGAAGCGACTGCCCAACAGGTAGATAAGCAAGCCGGCAAGTATGCCCGGCATACCTTCATAAACGATGGCCTGATAGCCCAAATAGCGCCACACCAGGGCCGTGATAAGCCCGCCGAGCATCATCACAATCGACAATTTCTGGCTCGGCTTGCCTCCCGTCACCAGCACCAGAAGCAGCGGCGCGAAGCTGCTCGCCATGCCCGACCACGCCATGATGACCAGATTAAATACCGACTGCTGATTTAGCAGGGCCCACGCCAGCGCCGTGGCCGTTACCGCCAGCGTAGCCAATTTAATAAGCCAGGTTCGCTCGATCCGCCCGGGCAGCAAGTCGTGGGTCAGAGCCGCGGAGCAGCTGAGAATGACGGAGTCGGCGGTAGACAAGGTCGCCGCAAAAATTCCCGCCAAAACCAAGCCGACGAGCACGGGCGGCAGAATTTCCATCGCCATCGTCGGCAGTGCCAGCTCCGCATCAAAGCTTCCGGGATCGCTCAGATAAACCCGCGACAACAAACCCACCCCCGTTGCCAACAGGTAAAAACCGGTAAACCAGAGGTAATACCAGGCACGAGCACGGCGCATTGAGCCTTTATCGCTCAGACTCATAAAGCGCACCATAATGTGTGGCTGGCCAATCACCGAAAGACCCGCAAACATCCAGCTCAGCGCAAATAAGAGACCGCCAGCCAAACCCGGCAGGGCCAAATCCTGTGGGAACAGGTTTAGAAAACCTTCGACCTCGCGCATTTCACCAACAACGGCGCCATAGCCCCCCAGCGACTGCACACCCATCACCAGCAGCACTGCCATGGCAGCCACCATGACGAAAGACTGGGCCGCATCGGTCCAGATCGACGCCCTGATGCCACCCGCAAAACAATACACGGCGACCAGAATGGAACCCATCACCGCGCCGGCCCAGAGCGGCCAGTCAAACAACACATGTAAGGCCTTGCCACCGGCAACTAACTGCGCGCTGGCGTATGCCATCAAAAAGACAATTGAGATTAAACCGGCAACGCGTTGCAGGCCGTTAAAGCTGCTATGCCAGTGACTTAGCACACCGGCGTAAGAGGCCTCGGCGCTGATTCCGGTAGCCTCGCGCAAGCGGCGATGAACAAAAAGCGAAGCCAGATAATCACCGGCAATCCAGCCAATCATTAACCAAATGGCCGCCAGGCCGGTTGCATAGGTGTAACCGATAACACCGATAAACATGTAGCCGCTGTTATTGGTCGCCATGGCCGACAGCCCCACCAACCAGGGCGGAATGCTGCTGCTAGCCAGATAGTAGTCTTCGCGCGAATTGCGCGACTTTCGCATTGAACTAATGCCGATAACAACAAATGCGGAGAGGAAGGCGATAAAACTGAGTGCGATCATTACATCCCTTTTTATACTTTTGTCGGGCTTGTTCGCCTGCAGGGCAGGCTCCTACAGTATGCCGATTGCGTAGGAGCCTGCCCTGCAGGCGAACGAATATTTAGATCATGCTGCGCAGATAGCCAGGCCGTGGTTGTGCGGCTCCACCAAACAGCGATGCAGGCTTTGTATGGCCTTGGTGTAGTCGTCTTCGTTGATAACAAATTGCATATCAACCTGACGCATGGACTGATGCATGACCAACACACTGATATTACTTTCTGCCAGCGCAGCTACTGTCTTCGCCAGCATACCGGGCACCTGCATATCACTGCCAATAGCAGAAACAATCGCAACCTTGCGCGCCTTGATTTCAGCTTTCGGATAGGCGGCCTCCAGCTCACGGACAATGCGCTTTACGGTTTTAAGATTGGTCGCCAAATACATGGTGATGGTATTTGCGTTTAGATCCTTGGTAATGATGCGTGCCTTGTAGCGTTTTATCACGCCAAGAAATTCCCTGTCATAGCTGTGCACATCACCCACCATTTCCTGATCAAACAATTCGACCGCGTGCACCGATTGCTTGCCCGCGATGATTTCAACACAGGGTGAATCGCTCACGTAGTCGCGTGTTATCAAGGTTCCGCTGTGCTCTGGTTCAAAGGTGTTTTTTACACGCAGGGGAATATTCTGCTGACGCAGACCCTTGGCTGCACGGGGGTGAATTGCCTCCATACCCAGATTAGCCAGCTGGTCGGCCACGTCGTAATTGGTGCGACCTATGGGTACTGATTTTTCCTCGCCAACCAAGCGCGGATCGGCGCTACTTAGATGGTATTCCTTATGAATAACGGCTTCACGCGCCTGGGTAATCACCGCAATACGGCTAAAGGTCATTTCACTATAGCCACGATCAAAGCTTGCCATCAGGCCTTCCTGACAGTGGGCATAGCCGGTCACTATCGCCAGCTCCTTGGATAGATCGACCTCGGCAAAGGCCTCCTCAATGCACTCATCCAGAGGAAAAGTTGTTTCTGCGCGCCAACCGCTCAGATCCACCAAACGCGCGGCAATGCCATCGCGCTGAAGCAGTCGCGTCATATTCCAGGCGCTGTGCGCCTCACCCAAACAGGCCAACATTTCACGCACGGTTAACAACTGGCTTTCCAGTTCGAAATGGCCGTGCTGACAAAGGCGGTGCAAATCATCCAGACACCGATAGGCTTCGTCTATGCGCGTCTCAATAAAATCGTTAGCCTGATTCAAAAGCTCACCTTTCGAATACAAACCTTCATTGATGCTGCGCATGGTCTCTCTGACCTGGGCCAGCGCGTCGCGCCATTCGCTATCGCCTTCCGAGCCGGCAAACAGGGCATAAACACCGGGCTTATTGCCCTTCTTTGATTCAAGCAACAGGTCAGTTAATCCGCCGTAGGCAGATACAACAAATACGCGATTGTACAGCTCATTCGGCGCACGCTGGCCCACAATGACGTTATCGCGGACAGCCTCGTACTGACTCATCGAAGTACCGCCGATTTTTTCAACGGTATGTGACATATCTTCTCCCTGTGTATTGCGTGTGTAATCGATTTTCAGCGGAAAGGCTTATTGCCTTCGGCATAGACTCAGTCGGTCGTTAGCGGATAAACACCATCGGCGTCATGCACTTCCTTGCCGCTCAGTGGCGGATTGAATACGCAGGCAAAAACAATATCCTCACCCTCGTCCGCGCGTAGCAAATGCTTGTCGTGCTGATCAAGAATATAAATCGTGCCCGGCACGATCCGGTGTATTTTCCCGTCAACACAGGTCTCCACTTCACCCTTGCCGGAAATGCAGTACACCGACTCCAAATGATTCTGGTAGTGAATCGGCGTTTCAGTGCCTGCGAAGATACGCGTGATATGAAAGGAAAAACCCATGTTGTCGTTCTTCAACAACATGCGCGTGCTTTCCCAATTGTCTGATCTGACATTGCGCTCGCTGTTACGACATTCTTCCAAGGTTCTAACGATCATAGTTTCACCAATTCCCTTATTTATTTTTTCGCTGATTGAATTTTCGCGAGCAGGGCAGGCTCCCACACACCATCGCGTAGGAGCCTGCCCTGCAGGCGAATTGTCATTAATCGCAAATCATGATGCCTGACTATAACGGCTCGTAATAATGTCCTTCACGCTCTGCTCAATAATGTCCAGCGCGGCGTTCAGTTCATCTTCGGTAATTGTTAGCGGGCACAGACATTTCACAACCTGGTCATAGGCACCCGAGGTTTCGATGACGAGCCCCTGCTCAAAACAGCGGGTAATGATCGCCTTGGCCAGTTCACCGTCCTTACAGTTTAGGCCTTGCATCATGCCGCGACCTTTTTGCTGCATCATCGCAGGCCCGGCCATATTGGCGATTTCGCCAAAGCGACGAGTCAGCAAGCGGGATTTTTCAGCGACCTCCTTGGCAAAGGTGTCATCTGACCAGAAATGGCGAATCGCGGTTGCCGCCGTGATAAAGGCGTGGTTATTGCCTCGGAAGGTGCCGTTATGTTCACCCGGCTCCCAAATGTCCAGATCCGGACGCATCATCACCAGCGCAAAGGGCAAGCCAAAACCGCTCAATGATTTTGACAGGGTCACGATATCCGGCTTAATGCCCGCAGGCTCAAAACTAAAGAAAGTACCGGTGCGACCACAACCCGCCTGAATGTCATCAACAATCATCAGCATGTCGTGCTTCTTACAAAGCTTCTCGATGCCCTGCAACCATTCAAAGCTGGCAGCGTTGAGACCGCCTTCGCCCTGCACGGTTTCCAGTATCACTGCCGCCGGCTGATCGACACCACTTGAGGGATCTTCAATCAGCTGATCGATCATCTTCAGGGTATCAATGTCTTTACCAAAGTAATCGCAGAATGGCATATGGGTGACATCGGGTAGCGACACACCACCGGATCCACCGCGGTGATGGCGGTTACCGGTTGCGGCCAGCGCCCCCAGGGAGCAACCGTGAAAGCCATTGGTGAAAGAAATAATTTCGCTGCGACCTTTTACCTTGCGCGCGATTTTCATGGCGGCCTCGACGGCATTTGTGCCGGTAGGCCCGGGAAATTGCAGAATATATTCAAGACCGCGGGGCTTGAGGAGGCACTGGTCGAAGGCCTCTAACAATTCCTTCTTGGCGCGAGTGTGCATATCCAGACCGTGGGTGATGCCGTCGCTGTCGATATAATCGATCAGGGCCTTCTTTAGCACCGGATGGTTGTGACCATAGTTCAGCGTGCCGGCGCCGGCGAGAAAGTCTATATATTCGCGGCCTTCCGTATCATAAAGCTTTGCACCCAAAGCTTTATCAAAGGTAACGGGGAACGATCGCGCGTAGCTTTGTACTTCCGATTCCAACTCATCAAATATAGTCATAATAAGGTCCTCTTTTTTAAATTCGGTATTTCAAAAATCACTTGTGTAGCCGCCCAAGCAACTAGCGGGGCTTGAATGGGCCCAGCCGGGCCAGATGTTCGCTATCGTGCTTGTCGCCAAAATGCTGTTTGCGTTCAAACAAGGGGCCGCAGTCTTCGCATTGGGTATCGCGAGAACGGGCAAAACTGCGAAACATGCCCCACGACGCGCCGTTATCTGCGGTTACCGTGGTTTCCATATAGCTCGCTCCGGTGCGCTCAATCAGCTCGTTGAGCATTTGCGCGCCCAGACCACGCCCCCGCATGGAGGCATCGACCGCCACCTGCCACACAAACAGGGTGTCGGGTTTGTTCGGCGGTATAAAACCGGAAATAAAGCCCACCAGTTCGCCGTCACATTCGGCGGCTACTGCCGTATCAGCGAAGTGCGAACATTGCAGCAAATTGCAATACAGTGAATTGGGGTCCAGCGGTGGACAATTCTCCACCAGCTGATGAAGGGCAAGTCCGTCGCTCGCGCGAGGAATGCGAAGGCTCAGGGCCTCCGCGTTGTTTTCTTTGGAGGCGTGAGAATTACGGGTCGTCAAAATAGTTAGAACTCACTATATCTTTATTGCACCAAAACAAGGCAAATAGTTCCGTATCAGCTATTTATGAGCCGATACAGCAGATATTTCGCGAGCTCCCCCTCTATATTCAATAGTGTACGAAGTATTTTAACAGTCATCACCCCTAGTTATCAAGGCAAGATACTTAGTACACTATGGAAATAGTGCCGAAGATTCGCCCGATGAGGGCCTTATCATTTAATATCTTGCGGCAAGCCCCCCACAGACGACGGCCGCTTATGGATCTAATACAAGAAGTACTGGTAGCGCTGCGACGCGTTATTCGCGCAACCGACCTGCAATCGAGACAACTGGTCAAAACGGCGGCACTCACCGCCCCCCAGCTAATGGTGATGCAAACCCTGCGCGACAAAGGCAGCATTCCGATAGGCGAGTTGGCCGAAGAGATCAGCCTGAGCCAGGCCACCGTCACCAGCATCGTTGATCGGCTGGAACGGAAAGCCTACGTCGGCCGTGAACGCTCGAAACTGGACAAGCGCAAGGTACTGGCCTTTATCACTGACGAGGGCCTGACCAAGCTGAAAACAGCGCCCACCCTGCTGCAGGAAAGCTTTATCAAGCAATTTAAAGACCTGCACGAATGGGAGCAAACCATGATTATCAGCGCCCTGCAGCGAGTTGCGCAGATGATGAACGCCCAGCATATCGACGCATCACCCTTTTTGGATGTGGGTCCGCTGGACCGCCAGTCTGACCAGCGCAACGCTTTGGCTTACGAGGAAGAGAAGTAAGGGACGGCGGTCCGCCCCCGGATCAGCTAAATGGATTGCCGGCGCAGCAAACCGTAACCCCAGATAAGCACGCACCAGGGAAAGACCAGCCAGGGGCCGTTGAGAAAGACAAACTTGACCCACAAATCCATAAAGCTCGCCGTGTTGACGTTTTCGAAGCCGGCGAGCGCCTCGCTGCCGTAGTAGTACCAGGTCAAAACGGTATGGGTGACGGCAGTCGACATGACCATCAGGGTTGCCAGCAAATGCCGATAGCCCGAACGGTTGAGCAACCACAGCCCCGACAAACCAATTAGGCCATTGCATATCGACAGCAGCTCTATCATCAGAAAATCGGTTTTCGGCTGAAAGTAGCGCATATCACCACCATCCATGTACGCCCACCAGGGGTAGGCCCACACGCTCTCGCGGCCGGCGCTGATGGCCTCATGAAAAATCACCCAGATCAATTCCCAGCTCAGGTGAGTAATGTAGGAAGCCAGCAAAAAAGGCAGGCACACCGCCTGCAAGCGTTCGGCGCGGGTCCAGCTGCGCAGGCTGGGCAATGGCAGGGTAGCGGCCAGAATTCCCACCCAATAGGCAATCGCAACTTGCAGGGCAAAGATATCGGCGACGCCATAGCGATCCATGCCAAGATAAAAAACGCAGTAACTGTAAATGGGGAAGGCGGCGATCAGGGAACCGAAGCTCAGTAGCCAAACAAGATGCAGATCGCGGTGGGTGCTTTTATTAGTATGCATATCGCAGCTCCTTGGGTGAGCCGGCCTTAGCGCGTCACCGCCAGCGACCTAGTGCTCTTCGCGGTATTTTGTTTTTATTGTTCACTTGTGAAGCCATTTCGGTTCGCCTGCAGGGCAGGCTCCTACGAGTTACCGATGAGCATGTAGGAGCCTGCCCTGCAGGCGAATCCTCTTAAAATTTCCTCAAGCGTCCTTCGAGCCCTGCTCCGGCGGCAAATCAACCCGCAGGCCTTCCAACTCCGGCGTCACGGTAATCTGGCAACCCAAACGACTCGCGGTTTTGCGATGCTTGGCCGTGCGCAGCATGCTTTCCTCACCGACCGAAATCGGCGGCAGACGCGATTCCCACTCCTCGCTGATATAGCAATGGCAGGTAGCGCAGGAACAGATGCCACCGCAGGTGCCTTCAACGCCGGGCACCATATTCAGGGTGGCGCCTTCCATCAGGTTCATTTCGTCTTCTACATCTATCTGGTGCTCGGCACCATCGTGTTCAACATAGGTAATAAGAGTCACGTCGAAACCTCAGTTATGGGGCGTGAATGTAATAGGCACATGGGTAAAGCCCCGCACATTGGGGTTGTGGGTACGCTCCAGCCCGGCCTCGTCAATCTCGTAGTCGGGAATCAAGCGCAATACTTCCTCCATGCAAACGCGCACCTCCAGACGGGCCAAAGCGGAGCCGACACAAGAGTGCACGCCCGAGCCAAAGGCCATATGGTCACGCGCACCGCGCGTCACATCGTAACGTTCTGCGTTCTCATAACGGTCTTCGTCGCGGCTAGCGGAGATAATGCACAGGCCAACACGCTCGCCGGCCTTGAGCGTTTTCCCGCGAATTTCGACATCTTGCATTACCTGGCGGCCGATCATTTGGGTTGAACCATCAAAGCGCAGGGTTTCTTCGACACCATCTGCTATTTTCTCGGGGTCATCAATCAGTAGCTGACGCTGGTCTTTATGCTGCCACAGCCGGTAGCACATATTACCGATCAGCTTGGTGGTTGTTTCATTGCCGGCAATCGCCAGCAGGATGCCGAAGCCAATCACGTCTTCATGACTGAGCTTGCCATCGCGCTCGGCCTGCAATACCGCACTAAAAACATCGTCAGCACCGGTCAATGTGGCCGACAGTTCAGTTGCAAGCTTATCAAAATACGCCCCCATACTGAGATAGGCGGTGATATTGCGCTCATCAAGGCCAAACTGCCCGTCCTTGCGATAAATCAGATCATCTGCCCACTGCCGCACCTGATTTTGATCCTCGACCGGCACGTGAATCATGGTCGAGATAACGTCCATCGGCAGCAGCGCAGCGAAATCCTGCGTCAGGTCCATATGCCCGGCTTTCAGATGCGGCGTTAAGAGGCTAATGGCCTTTTCGCGAATATAAGGTTCGAGTTCGGCAATGCGCTGGGGCAGCATCAGGGCTTGTATCAACTTGCGAATGCGCGTGTGCTGCGGCGGATCCATATTAATAAACATGGGATAGCCCGCATTAGCGTCCTGATTTGCCTCCAAAGCGGGTCCGGCGCTACTACTGAAGGTACGAAAATCCCTAAACGCCGCCTGACAGTCATCCCACTTGGTCAGCAGCCAATAGCCGTGTTGCTCGTTGTAGTACACTGGCGCTTGCTCGCGCATTCTGGCGTAATACGGATAAGGGTCATCGTGCACCTCATGGGCGTATGGGTCAAAATGAACGCCCGCTTCCGATTGTGATGCCATGACCAACTCCCGAGATTTTGCGCTTCAACAGAGCACCAAACTACCACGACGCGCCAATAGTAGTAAATATATGTTCTGCAACTAATAAATAAATGTTACCTTTTATCAAAGACTTTCGGACAGCCCCGTGCCCCTGACGCCAGAACATTTTCCAGACACATGGCAGCGCTACCGCTACAATTTTATGCGCTACATCACCGCCATCACCCGGCACACCGAGCGTCATGCAATGGAACGGCTCACGGCCCGCGGCTACCCGAAGCTGGCCATGAGCTTCAGCGCGCCGCTATCCTTGTTGGTGGCGCGGCCACTGCGACTAACAGAACTCGCGAATACGCTGTGCATTAGCAAGCAGCTGTGCCTGCAAAGTCTCAAGCCGATTGAACAGGCCGGTTATATTGAGCGCCGCGCAGACAGCGCCGACAAGCGCGCAAAGCTGGTGGCCCTGACCGGAACGGGCGAAGAACTGATTGCTGCCGCACTGGAAGAAATGCAGGCGATACACCGCCAGTACGAAGGACTACTCGGCAGCACTCGTATAGAAGCACTCTCCAAATGCTTTAGCGCCGCCAGCCAAACGGTCAGTGTTCCCGGCGAGAATATGACTTTCGGCTTTCCCCTACCCCTAAGCGCCCGCATCACTCCGCTTGCGCGAACCCTGCAAAGTAAACTGCTACAAATCACTGCGAGCAAAGGCCACCCCCTGCAATTTTCCTTTGGGCAAGTCTTGGGAAGCATTGATCTGGGCGGTACACCTGTGGCTGCCTTGGCGCAGTTAAACGGCGTTACCACCCAGGCCATTTCACGCATTGCCGGTGAGCTGGAATCGCTGGGCTATATCCGCCGCGCCAGCAGCAGCCACGACCGGCGCTCGCGCCAACTTTTCCTCACCCCTCGCGGACTCGAATTGATTCGCGACTCGGTAGCAAGCGTGCAATCTCTGGCCGACGAACTTATTGCAGGCTTGGGAAAGAAACAGTTCCTGCAGATGGAATCCCTGAGCCGCGCACTCTATGACGCGCTCGAACTCGAACAAGGCATCCTGCAAAACTACCGGCCCGAACTTGCTGCTCAAATGCTCGGCGAGCTGCCAACAAAAGAGAAGATCAGCGATAACACTACGCTATTACTCTACCTCGCCTCATTGATTGATCCGGGTTTACTCAGCCATCGCAACGGCGCAATGCTCTTGTCTCCGCTAGCACAAAGCAGCAAATCTACCGATGCGATTAAAGAACTTGGCACACAGCTAAGCAAAAGTGATCGCGCCACACTCGAACAGTTACTTAACAAGCTCGCAGGAAAAATGGCCTGACAAAAGTACGCCAGCCTAGGTTTATTTTTTCGCGGTGGTACACTCAACATCAATTAATACTGCGCTGGATAATCGCACGCCGGGAATGAAGAACATCGACTGGTCGCAAGAGGTCCTGAACCTTCAATGGCAACAGCAACTTGAAAAACACGCCCTGCGTCGTTTTATCGAGCCTGTTACCGCAGAAGAGGCCTGCAGCTTCGTACTCGACAAGTTAAGCGACAGCGACTGGGCGCGCTGTAAAACCTACAAGGGTCAGGCAAAGCCCGGAACCTTTTTATACAGCCTTGCCGCTCGATTATTCGAGGAGTTTTCACGCCAGCGCTACGGACGCGCCAGACCTCCCGTCTGGCTCCAGCAACAAGGCGATTTCTGGGTAAGACTATGGAAGAGCATTTGCCTGGAGCGACATAGCACCGACAGTGTGGTCGACCGGCTTTGTCACAACGGCCGCTACGACGCGGGCATCGTTAAGAATATTATCCGCACCATCAAGGCCAGGCTGCCCTGGTGTGGCGCCAGCAATCTGCCCGTGCCGGCAGAATATCTCAGTGTCGATGGCGAAGAACTGTCCCTACTCGATGCCAACAGCGCCGGCGACAGCCTCGAAGACGCGCTAGCCCAAAACCACCTGAGCGAGACCCTCGCCACACTGGCGGCCCTACTCGACGACACCATCGACGATATTGATAACGAGGTGGTACAGCGCGCACGAGCCGCCCTAAGCCTGGATGACGAAAGCCTGCTAATGCTCAAATTGCATTTTCAGGAGGGGCTGAGCTATTCCGCAGTAGCTCGCGCACTCGGCGTTCCAAATCACCAGCCTGGCCGTCAGATAAAGCGAAGCCTGGTTACTATTCAATCGGCGCTGGAACAGGCCGGCATGCACTTGCGCAGCGCCGCCGATGCCTTGGACGAATTGCCATGAACCAATACAAATCACAGGAGCCACGTTTGTGAGCAAGGCCGACCGCCACAGCGAAGCCTTACTGGGCATTCATTTGGCCAAAAACCGGGGCCGCCCCCAAGGCTCGCCTCCCAGCGACGAAGAGCTGGCTCTGATGATTGACGGCCTGCTCAGCGAAGAACGCCGACTCGAAATTCTGTCGCACCTGGCAAGCAGACCCGAACGCTATCGGCAGTGGTTGAGCCTCGCCGATATGGACGCCGACGAACAAGAGAGTCAGGCAGGCTTGCTCAGTATTTTGACCAAGGGCATTAACAATTGGCTGATCGATTGGCGCTATGCCGCAGGCGGTGTTGGAGCTATGGCAGCCGTCTTGCTGCTCGTCAATCAGATGGCCGTACCGCCAATGGAAAGGGCTGATCCGAGTGCCGAGAGCTATGCGCTTTCACCTGAGAAAGACGGGCTTAAACCCCAGCGCCTGAGCGAAGAACTCGCGCGAGCGCCCGCCAGTGGCTCTGCATCAGGAATCGGCAAAGCAGAACCGAGCCCACTCGCACAAGCCAAGCCCAACGTCGCTGCACTTGCCGAGCAAGAGTTAGCCGACCGAACCATGGCCGAAGAATCTTCACACTCCAGTCAGCGCCTAATGGCCGCCAAGAAATCGCAAAGCTCACTCGCGCCGCTACACTGTATTTCCGTCAGCAATTTAGCCACGACCCAAATCGGCCTCTTGTGCGCGGTCAGAATCGACAATGAACGCTACGAATTACGCTGGACGGCCGCAGGCAAATCCGAATCTCTGCCACTGATAGAACTAAACGCAAAACCGCTAGCCATAAGGGCCTCCGACGACCAACGCTGGCTGGCCGTACAAAGCATCGAAGCCATCGATGTATTCCGTCTGGAGAATGCCTTCAAGGCTGAAATCAGCCGCACCCAACTTCCCTTTGCCGCCGAAACCGCACGCATACGCTGGGAAGAGAATGAGTTGCTGATATCCGTGATGCAGGCCCTGGGCGACAGCGACGACGATTTGCTTTACCGCTATCAACCCGAAACCGGGGAAATACAGCCCACTCCACCCTGAACTCAACATCCCGCGTGTTTGCCAAACTCAGTCTTTGGCGAACAGCAAATCCCATACACCGTGACCCAATCGCTGGCCGCGCTGCTCGAACTTGGTCAGAGGCCTAAAGGCCGGGCGCGGGGCGTAGCCATCGTCACCGCCCAGGTTGCTGAAACCCTCAGCTGCGCTCATCACTTCCAGCATGTGCTCGGCATAATTTTCCCAATCGGTGGCCAGATGCAAAACACCGCCGGGCTTTAGTTTGCTGCGTAAATGCTGAACAAATGCGGGCTGCACAAGACGCCGCTTATGGTGCTTTTTCTTATGCCAGGGGTCCGGGAAATAAATTTGCACGCGGTCCAAAGATTCGTCTGCAATGCAGCGCGCCAAGACTTCTACCGCATCGTCGCAATACACGCGCAGGTTTGTGAGCTGCTGCTCGCCCATGGCCATCAGCAAACGACCAACGCCGGGCTTGTGAACCTCCACACCAATAAAATCGGTATCAGGTGCTGCCGCCGCCATTTCCACCAGCGACTGACCCATGCCAAAACCGATCTCTAGCACCGCTGGCGCCTTGCGGCCAAAACAGCTGGGGATATCCAGCGCGCCATCCGCCACAGTCAAGCCTGCTTGCGGCCAATAATTCTCATAGGCCGCTTCCTGCCCTTTGGTCATGCGGCCCGTGCGCAGTACAAAACTGCGTATCGCGCGCAGTGGTTTTCCATCCTTAAACTCAACCATCACGCTGCCTTCGCTCCGGCGACAAACAGACAGGCCCAGGCCGCGAGAAAGCAGAGTCCACCCAGTGGCGTAATGGCGCCAAGTACTTTCACACCGCTGAGGGCGAGCGCATACAAACTGCCGCTAAACAAAAACAAACCGACTACAAAAAGTACGGCGCTAGCCTTCAACAAGCCTTGTGATAGACCGTGTTGCAAAGCTCCACCCAACAATAAGGCCACACCCAATAGTGCCAGCGTGTGATAGAAGTGGTATTGAACTGCCGTTTCGTAAACTGAAAGCATCTCCGGCGACAGGCGTGACTTCAGGGCGTGGGCACCGAAGGCACCCAGGGCAACCGCAAGAAAACCGCTAGCGGCACTGGCGGCCAGGAAAAACTGGCTCATGGATAGACTTCCCGTAAAATGAAGCATTCTAGCAATTCGACCAAAAGGATTCAGCGCCAATGCGCAAGCCTCCGAAAAATACCCAGAGTACAGGCAACCTGCGGATCATCGGCGGTCAATGGCGCGGTCGTAAATTGCAGTTCCCCGTTGCCGACGGCCTGCGCCCTACGGGTGATCGCATTCGCGAAACGCTGTTCAACTGGCTGGCGCCGGACATTGAAGGTGCGCACTGCCTGGATTTGTTTGCCGGCAGCGGCGCCCTAGGCCTAGAAGCGCTTTCGCGCGGCGCGGCCTCCTGCACTTTCATCGAAAGTAATCGACTCGCGGCTGAGGCCATCCGTGAGCATCTGCGGGTATTAAACTGCAGCGAAGGCACCGTAGCTGAAACTTCAGCTATTGATTGGCTGGCAAGAGAGGGGCAGGCCTTTGATATTATCTTTCTCGATCCACCCTTCGCCGCCGGTCTGTATCAGCCGGTGCTGCAGGCAATCGAGGGGGGAGCAAAGCTAAAAAGCGACGGAAAGCTGTATCTGGAGTTCGACGCGAAAACTTCAACGGAAAAGCCCCACTCGCTTGCGCTATTACGTGACAAAAAAGCTGGGAATACGGCTTACCAGCTATGGACACAGCCAAGTGAAAGCAGCAATAAATAGACGTAGGAGCCAGCCCTGCTGGCGAACCCCTGCTTAGCAAAATCCTAGGCCAGCATGCTCGCTTTAAGCTTTTTCATCGCATTTTGCTCAAGCTGACGGATACGCTCGGCAGAAACGCCGTAACGATCAGCCAGTTCATGCAAAGTCTGCTTGGCATCTTCATTCAACCAGCGGGCCTGCAAAATATCACGGCTGCGCTCATCCAACTCGGTCATAGCCTCGGCCAGCTTCTCATTGGAGGAGCTTTCCCAATCTGAGGCCTCCAACAGGCTGGCGGGGTTGCCCGAATGGTCTTCTAGATACTGCACGGGTGCGGTTGATGGCGCATCATCATCGGCATCCATATCAAAGCCAACATCGACGGCAGCCAGACGACTTTCCATCTGCCGAACATCGCGAACTTCAACGCCAAGATCTTTGGCCACAGCGGTCGCTTCCTCGTTGTTCAGCCAGGCTAATTTCTTCTTGGCACCGCGCAAGTTAAAGAACAATTTGCGCTGAGCCTTGGTGGTCGCCACTTTAACAATGCGCCAGTTGCGCAAAATAAACTCGTGGATCTCCGCTTTAATCCAATGAACCGCGAAAGACACCAGTCGCACGCCCTTAGTCGGATCAAAACGTTTCACAGCCTTCATCAGGCCGAGATTGCCTTCCTGCACCAGATCCGCCAACGGCAAACCGTAGCCGCTGTAGCTGCGCGCAATGTGCGCCACAAAACGCAGGTGTGACAGAACCAATTCGCGTGCAGCTTCGAGGTTCTGATTATAAAAAAGGTCTTCCGCCAGCTCGCGCTCCCGCTCCGCACTGAGTATCGGGATGCTACTGACAGTCTGAATGTACGCAGAGAGATCACCACCCGGCACAAGCTGCTGCATGGGCTGCAATTGGGTTCCCATTTGCGTAATCCTCCAAATAGTGGGCTGGTTCAATAAAAGCGTGCTGATTTTAGCACTCGCGGACTTAGAGTGCCAATAGTGTAAGTAAGTTCAACTTAGCCGCCCGCAATACGGAAAGAATCCTTATTTATCAACCTGATAGGCTATATATTGTAGGAGCCGGCCCTGCCGGCGAACCGCCATTGAGCACATCAATCAGGACAATTGCCTATCCCTATCTGGGCTCAATACTCTTCAACTGCCTTCCAACCACCAACCAGGCCCCCATCCAGCCTAAAAATCCGCTCGTCAACCACAACATAAGCGTATTGCCAAAGCCCAGTCCGGCTAGGGAGTACTCACTTGCATAAAGATCAGACAGCGCAGAAACCGGCCCGGACAACAACAGCAAACTGAATTGCAGAATAAGCCAGGCCGTAATACCACCACCCAGCCCATACCAAAACCCCGTGTAGAGGAAAGGCCTGCGCACGAAGGCGTCTGTGCCGCCCACCAGCTTGACGACAACAATCTCATCTCGCCGAGCTTCAATTTCCAGCTTGATCGTATTACCAATCACCAGCAAAACTCCAAGCGCCAGCAGGAAGCCAAGCGCCAGCGAGATGCGCTTGCCGATCCGCATCATTGAGTGCAAGCGCTGCACCCACTCCAAATCCAGCTTGGCCTGATCAACTTCGGGCAGCATGCGCAACTCATCCAGCAAAGCCCGGCTGCCTGCCGCGTCCGCGCTATTGGCGCTGGGCGTAAGCATCAGAACCGCCGGCAAGGGGTTGCTATCAAGGGAATCCAGCACCTCGCCATAGCCGGAAAGCTTCCTAAACTCCGCGAGCGCATCCGCTGCGGACGTAAACTGCACCGATGCTACATTTTCTCTCTGCTCAAGACGCTGGGCGAAAGCACGGCCTTCTTTCTCGCTGATATTGCGTTTTAGGAAGAGAGACAGCTTTGGTGAGCCATCCCAACCCCGCCCAAGCTGCTCAATATTCGCCAGGCTGACTTGCATCACCACGGGCAGAGCCAGCGCTATGCCAATCACCAATACGGTCATCAATGACGAGGCCGGCTGTGCCTTCAGACGGCGCAAGGTCTGCAGCGCCACGGTTTTTTGGTTGGCCCAATAGCCGTGCCAGCGATCCTTTAGCTGCACCGGTTTCTTGCTGGCGCCAGGGCCCGGCTCGCGAGGGGGAGCGGGCTTGCGCTTTATAGGCTTACGCGTTTGAGTTGTGCTCATGCAGCCTCCGGCCGCAGCAACTGCCCTTCTTTCAGGGAAATCAATCTGTGCGGCAGGCGCGCAATCAGCGACAGGTCATGGCTTGCAATAAGGACGGTTACCCCAACCTGATTGAACTGCTCAAACAAATGCATGATTTCTGCCGACAGCTCAGGGTCGAGGTTGCCTGTGGGTTCATCGGCCAGCAGCAGTGCCGGCTTGTTGACCACCGCGCGCGCGATGCCCACCCGCTGCTGCTCACCGCCCGAGAGAGTGATGGGATTCTTTTTTTCCTTGTTGAGCAGGCCCACTTTATCCAGCGCGGCGCGAAC